>NZ_PYCI01000089.1:0-28495 GCF_003015105.1 Chroococcidiopsis sp. CCALA 051
ATTCTGTTGCCTGGACGAATAAGATTGCTGAAATTCCTCAGTTGGCATGGGATGCTTTGGCATTACCTCTAGCAACTCCGTTTCTGGAGTGGGAATGGTTGAATAATCTAGAAACTTCTGGTAGTGCTACGGCTAGGGCTGGATGGCTGCCCAATCATTTAACCATATGGCGCGATCGCACGCTGGTTGCAGCTGCCCCGATGTACCTGAAAGGTCACAGTCAAGGTGAGTTTGTCTTCGACCACCAATGGGCAGATCTGGCACAGAGGATCGGTGTAGAGTACTATCCAAAACTCTTAGGCATGACACCTTTTACCCCTGCTGAAGGCTATCGGTTTTTGGTTGCGCCAGGGGAAGATGAGGATGAAATGACGGCGCTGATGGTGAGTGCAATCGACCATTTTTGCGATCGCCACAATATTTCTGGGTGTCATTTTCTCTATGTCGATCCTGCATGGCGACCCACCCTCGAACGACACGGATTTACAACGTGGTTGCACCACAGCTATGTCTGGCAAAATCTCGGTTTTGCAACTTTTGACGATTATCTCGGAGTCTTCAACGCCAACCAACGCCGCAATATTAAGCGCGAACGCAAAGCCGTAACAAATGCAGGCTTAGAGTTAGTGACTCATACGGGAGATGAGATCCATAAGTCTTTATTTCCGCAGATGTATCATTTTTATGCCGATACCTGTGATAAATTCGGCTGGTGGGGTAGCAAGTATTTGACCAAGAAGTTTTTCGAGCAGTTGCACGCCCATTATCGCCATCGCGTGTTGTTTGTGGCGGCTTACCATGCAGGAGATAAGGCAGGAGATAAGCGACAGCCGATGGGTATGTCATTTTGTTTAACGAAGGGCGATCGCCTCTACGGTCGTTATTGGGGCAGTTTTCAAGAAATCGATTGCTTGCACTTCGAGGCTTGCTACTACAAGCCGATTGAATGGGCGATCGCCAACGGTATCCAAACTTTCGATCCTGGCGCGGGGGGAAGGCATAAAAAACGGCGCGGTTTCCCTGCTAGTGTCAATTACAGCTTGCATCGCTTTTATCATCGACGCTTGGCGCAAATCTTAACTTCCTACATTCGCGAGGTCAATGAGTTAGAACGGCAAGAAATCGAGGTAATTAACGCTGAATTACCCTACAATCGGCGAGATACGTAGCAAGCGGTTGATAGAACCAGATTTTCGTTGTCGTCTAGTCACGAATAAATTTGTGGAGACGTTACATATAACGTCTCTACACTGACAACTGCTAACCTACCTGAACCAGCTTTTGGTCTAGTTCCGGCGATCGTCTATTCTCAGTTTCTCTCAGCTTTTTGTAGATTGTCAGAGCCTGAGCGACGACTTGATCCATGTTGTAATACTTGTAAGTCGCCAACCTGCCGACAAAATGCACCCCGGAAGTTGCGTCAGCTAGTGCCTGATATTTTTTGTAAAGTGCAGTATTTTCCGATCGCGGTACGGGATAATATGGATCGCCTTCGGCGCGTGGGTACTCGTAGACAATACTTGTTTTAGGATGTTCTTGTCCGGTTAAGTATTTGAATTCTGTAACTCTTGTATACAAGTGTTCGTTAGGATAGTTGACTACGGCAACTGGCTGATGCACGGGTGTATTCACGGTTTCGTGCTGAAATTCCAAAGAGCGGTAAGGAAGCTTGCCGTAACGGTAATCGAAGAATAAATCGATTGGACCTGTATAAATCATCTCGCGATACGGTATCGTCCCCACAATTTCCCGATAATCAGTTTGGAGCATGATTTTGATATTCGGGTGAGATAGCATATTCTCGAACATTCGAGTATAGCCATGCAGGGGCATTGCTTGATATGTATCCGTAAAATAGCGATTGTCGCGGTTCGTACGGGTAGGTACGCGGGCAGTCACCGATCGATCGAGTTCGGATGGATCGATGTCCCATTGCTTGCGCGTGTAGTTGCGGAAGAATTTTTCGTAGAGTTCCCTGCCAACCTTATTCACCACTACATCTTCAGAAGTTAGGATACGCTCTTTAGGTTCAGCCACTGAAGCAAAAAACTCTTCTAGCTGGAATGAGGTTAAATGGAGTCCGTAAAGTCGGTTAATCGTGTCGAGATTGATGGGAATTGGCACGAGTTGTCCGTCAACACTGGCAAGAACGCGGTGTTCGTAAGAACGCCATTGAGTAAATTGCGAAAGATACTCGAAAACTTCGCGAGAATTGGTGTGAAAGATATGGGGTCCGTACCTGTGTATGAGGATACCTGCTTCGTTATAGCAATCGTAAGCATTTCCACCGATGTGCGATCGCGTATCGATAATCAGAATCTTTTTTCCCAACTGACTTGCTAACCTTTCAGCCAGGACGCTGCCAGCAAATCCCGCTCCTGCAATTAAGTAATCGAACATTCAAGCACTCCTTGTTTCGATTTTTTCGAGTCATCTACGAAAGCATGAATCGCTAAATAAAAGCTTGTTTAAGGAATCATTGTTCGAGTACTGAGTTTGATGCCCTATATAACGCGCGTATTTTTTTTACTTCAGTTGACTAAAACATCATAATTTTTTTTCATATAAAATTTTAGGCTTATTGTTATCAAAATAACCCTTGAAACCATCCTGGTAAGCTTCAGTGAGAAATTGTAGGCGCTTAAACTTGCGATCGTCAAAGAGCAAAATAGCAATTAAAGAGCGGCAATAGTATTTAATCGTTCTCAAATAAAATCTCGTTTTACTAGCATAGTTTTTTCTTAACCAAATTGCATTTCTGGTTTCAAAATAAGTCAACCATATCCTGTTATATTTAGTTCTGTAAGAAATTTTACCTAAAAACTGTTTGACAATTGCTCCTGGATCGCCTGCTTCTTTGTGAAGAATAACGCTATCAGTAATCAGGAGAATTCTGCCTGCATTATTTAACCTCAGGCAATACTCCAAGTCGTCACCTCTAATAAAAAATTCTTTATTGGGAAATCCTATTTTTTCAATTGCTCTTTTACTGACTAGGATGCCAACAAAAGAACTAAAAGCTATTTCTAAGGCTCGATGATTTTTGACTAAATCGTCTTCTATCTTCCGATGGATCTCAATATCAAAATCAAAATCATTCTGATGAGTTTGGCGATCGAAAAACCCTAGATGGGGATGCAATATCTCACCTTCTAAGTCTATTTTGAGATTTGCTAAAGCACTGACATCAGGTTCATCTAGATAATGACTTAGCTTTTCTAAAGCATCTATTTCAGGTTCGGCATCGTCATCCATCAACCACAGCCAATCGTAACCTGCTTCATATCCATACTTTACACCTTGATAAAATCCACCTGCGCCGCCAGTATTTTCTGGCAAGCGGATGTAATCGATAAGTTGATTTGCTAGATATCCTTCTGCCTTCAGAAAATCAGGTGTATCATCAGTAGACCCATTGTCTACAAGGATAATTTTATCTGGCAAGCGCGTTCCAGTCAGTATTGCGTCTAGGCATTCTATTAAAAGTTTCTTTCGGTTATAGGTGACGACTACAACAGCGATTGTTGCTTCAACCATTGTCAGTTCCTAGTTTCTATGAGTTGATTTGAAATTTCCCAATCGATGGGAGCTAGAAGAAAAATAAAAGTTAAAATATAAGCGATCGCTAAGAGATAAGAGATAATCTCTCCCCAGGCAACAGACAACAGGTAGGATTCAACTCTTTAGAAAACAGACTAGCAGCATAATAGCAATTTCTGCAACAATAGTTGGAAAACACCAAAAATCTAGTCAAAAACAATCGAATACATTCGTTGCTACTGATGTAGTATGCAAATTCATCCTTCAAATGACAAATCGTACACCGCAACTTCTCCCAAGGATATACTACTTTTGGTAGAAACGGCGTTGACATTTGTATAGTGGATAACACTGCGACTAATTATGAAAAAACTCTCATAAAACATTCATCTATACTTCATAAAATCCCTATATTGTATAAATGTTTTATGAATTACTGTTATGTACATGCCTCTTTATAACTAGTAAGCCTATGACACTACGCGAATTCGCGTATGGTATTGGTGTAAGTAGCCTAATTCTGCAATCTTGTGTAAGTATTTGCAAGTAGACAGACTTGTAGACGATTGATTTTTTTATAGATAACAGGGTTGTAAATGGACGTATCAAAGATGGCAGAACCACAAGTCACTATCGTAGTCGTACCACGCGAACGTTTCAGTTTAACTCAAAAGTCCCTTGAAAGTATTTATGAGAATACAACCATCCCTTTCAAGTTGATTTATGTAGATGGTGGCTCCCCTGCGCGTATCCGAGATTACTTAGCAGCTCAAGCCCGCGAGAAAAATTTCCAACTGATTCGTACCGATTATTACCCTTCACCAAATTATGCTAGAAATCTAGGTTTAGCCCAGGTCAATACAGAATACGTTGTCTTCATGGATAACGATGTTGTCGTTGCTCCGAATTGGTTGAACAATTTGGTTCAATGCGCTGAGGAAAAGGGAGCTGCGGTAGTTAGTCCCCTCGTATGTCAAGGTCAAGCTTTACACGAAATCGTACATTGTGCAGGGGGAGAATCTGCGGTCATTGAAGAAAACAAAGGCGATCGCCCAACGCGGCGCTTGCACGATAAAATTTACAAGCAAGGTAAGCGCGTAGCAGATTTAGGCGACTTCTTGCAACGACAGCCAACTGGTTTGGCAGAGTTCCATTGCATGTTGGTGCGCACGGCGATAATTGAAGAAATTGGCGGTCAGCTCGACCCCGCAATGATGAATACCAAAGAACACGTAGATTTTTGTGTAGCGGTATCTGAGGCTGGAGGTTCCATCTACTTAGAGCCAACATCCCTTGTCACATACATTAACGGGATGCCGTTGGAATTGTCCGAGATTCCTTTCTACATGGTACGTTGGAGCGATGCTTGGGGTACGACTAGCTTAAACCGCTTGCGCGAAAAGTGGAATCTGACCGAAGATAAATACCACCAAAATTGGTATCGCAGTTGGTCGGAATATTTAACCGGAAGACGCAGGGTATTTATCATTAGACCGCTGCTGAATAAATATTATGTCTTTGGTAGGGGCAAGACTCGACTAGAGAATATGCTAGTGCGGATGGAGAAAAGGCTGAACCGTTATCTCACCGATCGCCATACTCGCAAACATCGGCAAGAAGTGCAACAGCAGCCTACCAAGTCGTTGCCTAAAACTCCAGTATCAGCATAATAAGGTAGCAGTAGGGTGGGCAATGCCCACCCTACCAAACTTTGGAAGAAGGATAAACCACTTGAAGCAAAAGAGAAATCTCAATTCAAATCCGATGCCGTTTGAAGTGGTGTATACGCCTGAAAGCCTATTAAGGCATCCGATTCAGTTGTTTAAGCAAATGGGACGAGACTTACTCGCTTCTCGCGAACTAGCATGGCGGCTGATGGTGCGAGATATTAGCGCTCAGTACCGTCAGTCGTTTCTGGGTGTGATTTGGGCTTTTTTGCCTCCAATTGTGATGGCAGCAGGATTTACGCTAGCAAGTGATGCAGGTGCGATCGCAGTTGAAGCTACAGATTTACCATATCCAGCTTATGTCATGTTCAGTACGGCGTTGTGGCAAACTTTTGTAGAAGCGCTCAACGGTCCAGTGCAAGCGGTAACAGTAGCTAAGCCGATGCTAGCTAAGGTGAATTTTCCCCGAGAAGCAATAATTTTGGCAAAGTTAGGTGAGGTCTTTTTCAACTTTGCGATCAAGCTGATTTTAATTGTGGGATTGTTTATTTGGTTTCAAGTTCCGGTCAGTTGGACGGTAATTTTGGCTCCAGTGGCGCTGATTCATTTGATTTTATTCGGTACATTTATCGGTGTTTTATTAGCGCCGTTGGGGATTTTATACCAGGATGTATCAAAAGGACTGACCATGATTACAGGGTTTTGGCTGTTCTTGACTCCGGTAGTCTATCCCGTTCCTGGCGAAGGAACGTTTGGATTTTTGGTACGGCTGAATCCCGTGACTCCTCTACTCGTGACAACACGGGAACTAGCAACGACGGGAGTTATCTCAGACCCGGCGGGATTTTGGATCGCCAGTCTAATTACTCTAGTTGGCTTATTATTAACCTGGGTGGCATTTCGCCTCGCCATGCCTTTCGTGATTGAAAGGGTGAGTTCCTAATGACTGAATTAGTAGATCGAGAAATTGCCATTCAACCTCAAGATTCTGAAGTTGTAATTTCGGTAGAAAATGTCTCGAAAAAGTTTTGTCGAGACTTAAGGCGATCGCTATTTTATGGTGTTCGAGATATCGCCACGGAGCTAATAGGTGGGAAGAGAACAGAAACACTGCGTACCCAAGAATTTTGGGCGCTGAAAGACGTTAATTTCGAGCTGCGCCGGGGGCAAGCATTAGGCTTAGTTGGGGCAAATGGAGCCGGAAAAAGCACCCTATTACGGATTATTAGCGGTCTGATTAAGCCTGATATTGGCACTGTAAAACTTAAGGGTAGAGTGGCTCCACTGATTGCTTTAGGAGCAGGTTTTAATCCGCTATTGACGGGGCGAGAAAACATCTATGCCAATATGTCAATTTTAGGATTATCGACCAAAGAAATCGAAGCCAGATTTCAAGAGGTAATAGACTTTGCTGAAATTTGGGATGCGATCGATGCACCAGTACAAAATTATAGTTCGGGAATGGCAGCGCGGTTAGGGTTTGCCTGTGCAATTCATACAGAACCGGAAATCTTATTAATTGATGAAGTCTTGGCTGTAGGAGATATCAAATTTAAAGCCAAATGTTATCGCAAACTACACCAACTACGCCAGCAGGGAACATCTTTTGTTTTAGTCAATCACAATCCCCAAGCAATTTTAAACGTATGTGATTCGGCAATTTACCTAGTCAAGGGTGAATTGATTGCATCTGGCGATACAGAAAGAGTTATCGAAAAGTATGAGGAAGATTTGTTTCTAGACAGTAAGAAAGCAACTGCACAAGTCATGTATTTGCCAGAAAAATCGGCAAATGAAAGTTTTGGCTTAGACATTACTCATCTATTTTTTCGAGACGCTGAAGGCAAGATTTTAGAATCACTCAAAAGTGGCGAACCTACTTCCTTCTGTGTAGGCTGTAAAGCTCATCAAAAGTTTGACAACGTGACATTGCATTTAAAAATTACAGAATTAGGCGGCGAAGGTGGTACGGGAGCAGTTTTATTTTTAAGTGGCGAAAATGATGAGAAGTTTTTTGAAGTTATCCCAGGAAAACATGAAATTCAATTGCACATGCCTTATTTAGGTTTAGCCCCTGGAACTTATACTATGAGCGTCAAGCTCAAACAAAGTTCTATCTATACTTTTGATGTATTTGAGTCTTTCCGATTTAGCGTTAAATCGGATGGAACGATGAGTCAATGCAAGTTTTATCAACCGCGATCGTGGCAAATTGTGGATGGCGATCGCGCTGACTGAAAAATGATAATAGCATTTGCTGCTACATAGTCGGTTTTCAATTATCAGTTTTCAATTAGGAAAACTTAAGATGTCATACAGAGTACTTCATTATAACTGGGCTGCCTACTTTCAGAAACCTACTCTTGGGGGAGGCGTATCTGTTTATTGTAAAAATTTAATTGACTATACAACTCAAAAAGATAATTGGCACGTCACCTTTCTTTATTCTGGAACCGATTACAGTTACTTCAATAAACGTCCACATATCAAACCGATTCGCAACCAAAATCATCCCCACGTACCCACTTTTTCCCTCGTTAATTCACCAATTATTGCACCTTCTCACTTCGCTTTTGACGATCCATTAGGTAATGTCAAACAACCCGCTCTGGAAAAATGTTTTCAAGAGTTTTTAGACACGCAAGCACCTTTCTCTGTCATTCACTTTCATAATTTAGAGGGCATAACCGCTAATTGTCTCAAAATAGCTAAAGAAAGTGGTGCTAAGGTCGTGTTTAGTTTGCATAATTATTGGGCTGTTTGTCCGCAAGTTAATTTGTGGCGGTTAGAACAGAGCCATTGTGACGATAATTTAGACGGACGCGCTTGCCTTGCCTGTTTGCCTACACCACCAAATTCAGAGCGAGAATTGGCAATGAGAAGACTAGAATTTTTAGGCAACTCCCTCGATTTGAAAGGGCGATCGCTACCTCTAAACTTGTTGAAAAAACTCGTTGCTCTTTTCTACAAAATTCAACGACCGCTAGTCGTGCAGACGCGATCGCCTCTACTCAAAACCCTAGAACTTAAAGGTGCAAATCTGCCTCAGCAAGCCGAGGCGTATCAATTTCGACGGCAGGAAATCGTTTCTCTGATTAATCGTTATGTTGATGTGGCGCTGTCTGTTTCCGATCGCACTGCTACAATTTATCAGCACTATGGTGTCCATCCGGCACGGTTGAGTACGCAATATATAGGTAGTAAAGCCACGCAGTTTCCAGTCCCGCCACATAACCCAGCAGTATACTCTCCAGGGCAACCCTTTCGATGCGTTTACATGGGAGTACCGAGAAAAGATAAAGGATTTTACTTCTTATTAGAAGAATTACGTTGCCTGTCAGCAGCAGAATTAAGCACGTTAGAACTCGTTGTCGCCAGTAAAATCGCAGATCGCACCGAGTTAGACTTAGCAATGCAGCAGAAAGGACCATTGCTCTCTTTAGCTCAGTCTTTGCATCGATTAATTTACCATCCCGGTTACTCTCATGAAAATCTTCCCAAAATCTTAGATGGTATCCACTTGGGAATTGTCCCGCCACTATGGGAAGATAATTTACCGCAAGTCACCTACGAGCTTTTAGCTTGTCGCGTACCCGTACTTTGCTCGAATCGAGGTGGCGCACAGGAATTTGTGCGACATCCGGCATTCATTTTCGACCCAGGCAAAAAAGGAGACTTTCAGCAGAAACTCTCAACTATTCGCGATAACCCGCACTTATTAACCGAGTTTTGGCAAGAGGCGCGAACGGTGCGATCGCTAGAACAACATTTTCAAGAATTAATTGAAGTTTACGCTGGCTGTCGTAACTGAGGATAGATAAACATAGATGATGAAGGTATGCTTCATTGCTGCCTGTCCAGGCACGGATATGCGGGGAGGACCGCGATCGCTGCTGGAAACTATAGACTCGCTTCAGAAACTGGGAGTCGAGTGTTTTGTGTTATTACCCGCACCAGGGAGACTGTTCGACGAATTGAGCCGTCGCCATATTCCTGTTCGTGTCATTCCCTACGAACGCTGGCTGGAAGCCACAAATTATCCCTTACGCGATCGATGGCGGAAGTTAAAGCGAAGCTACCACATAGCATTCCAAATCGCCGCCCAAATTAAAGCATGGCAGTGCGATGTAGTCTACACGAATACCATTGCTATAGGCGTTGGTGCTTTTGCCGCATTTCTATCAAGAAAACCCCATGTATGGCATATCCGCGAGTTTGTTTACGAAGATCACGGACAAGTTTTCGATCTCGGTCGCAACCTCACCTTAAAACTAGTAGATTTGCTGTCCCAGGTTTGTATCGTAAACTCCAAAGCTGTAGCTCAAAAATACGAGCAGTGGATCGCGCCGACAAAGTTGAAAGTGGTTTATCAAGCAGTCAACGTGACTCCAGGCGAGGCGATCGCCTTGCCTCCGACAACAAATTTGAGGTGCATTATTGTGGGTGCATTGGTGGAGGGAAAGAGACAGGAAGACGCGATCCGCGCTATTGCCGAATTGGTACATACGGGGGTAAGAGTAGAGCTATTAATCGTTGGCGATGGCGATCCTCAATACCGAGAGTATTTAGAAAATATTGCGACAAAAAACCACATAGAGCAATTTATTAAGTTTTATGGCTACGCCGATAATCCCTTTCCGTTGATGCAGAGTGCAGATGTCGTACTTGTATGCTCTAAGTGCGAGGCTTTTGGCAGGGTGACTGTAGAAGGGATGCGGGCAGGTAAGCCGATAATCGGTACGAGGAGTGGTGGTACGCAAGAGTTAATTCGAGATGGATTTAATGGGTTGTTATATACTGCGGAAGACGAGCGAGAGCTAGCGCAGAAAATTCAATATATTTGCGATCGCCCAGAGTTAGCTAAACAAATGGGCGAAAACGGTCAACAATGGGCTACCGAGCAATTTACTCCAGCACGCTATGGCAAGGAAATATATTTGCTGTTAAAACAGTTATGCGGCAAAAACTTGGAGATTTAAGCAGATATTGGAAAAAACCATAGAGAGAAGAAAGATTTAAAATTAAGTTAAGGGCAAAAAATAGTTAATCATGGGATGAGACATGGAGCGGACGCTAGAAGACTTAACGGCAATTGATGATAAACTTTCTAAGCGTCATATTGACCTTGACCCAGGCGGATATTTCATCATTTATCTGGATCGAGAAGCAGGGTTAATTTGTGCGAAGCATTACACCAACGCGATCGACGATCGCGGTTTAGCCGTCGATCCTGAAACGGGTAAACCTATCCCCGCACGCGGTAAAGTTCAACGAACTTCTACCACACTATATCGGGGGAGAACAGCAAAAGAAATTTGCATAGAAATTTTCGAGCAAGAACAAACTTGTCCCGTGACCTACTTAGATCACGCCGCTTATCTTGGACGAGAATTTGTCCGCGCCGAGATCGCTTTAGTCAACGGGCAAGAATACGTTCAGGATTAAATTGATAATGGGTAATGGGTAATGGGTAATAGGCAGCTACCAATTACCAACTACCAACTACCAATTACCACTTACTTGATATAAAAATAATAAGTCACCATTGGAATAATCGTCGCAGCTACAAGAAAGCCAATGACCCAAATCGTCGCGTTGCTGGATTTTGTCTCTTCGGTGTTTTTGTAGGTACTTTCGACAGCGACATCAGTTGCTAGCTGGTCGGGTGCGCCAGGATCGGGTGCGCCAGATAAAACAGCTACCAGGCGATCGCTAGCATCAAGAAACGCTTGATTGTATTTTTCACCTTCACGTAAAGGATACAAAATAGTTTGAGTGATGACGCTTTTGGCGATGTCATCCGTCAGCAGCGACTTCGCTTTATCTCCCACGCGGATTCCAGTCCCACTGCTCAGGGTATCTAGTACGACGAGAGTTTGATTGGCTTGCGCTTCTGGAGTTGGAAACCATTGCTCGAATAATTTATCGGTAAAAGATTGAGCAGTCTCACCATAGTCGAGGCGGCGAATGGCGACCAATCTGACTTCATTTCCCGTCGTTTCTGCCAATTTCTCCAATTCGCTACCAATCTTACCTTCGTTGATCGCACTGATTGCTTTTGCCGGATCGATCACCCAGGTCTTCTCCCCTGGCGCGACTGAAGGAATTTCGTATAGACTCGTTGCGATCGCCGGAAATGGCAGCATTAATGTAGTGAGAACCACTAACCCCAAAGAGAAAACCAAGGATTGCAGATATTTTCTACTGCTAGTTATTTTGCTGCGTAAGTATCTCATTTCCCCGTCCTGACAATTTACATATATTTAAAATTACTATATATAATTTGTCATTGGTCACTGGTCACTGGTCACTGGTCACTGCTCCCTACTCCCTTGTTTTACAACACTCGCACCGCGATATTTGAGGTTGGCGGGATCTGGCTGTGGTGCAGGTGTTTTTTCCTGACTCGATAGCCAAGGCGCACCGCGATACATTCCTTTAACTTCTGCGACGGCATCGTTTTCGCTGGAGATGCTAGGAATTGCTATCTGAGGGCGATCGCTCTGGGTTATGCTTTGGGCGATTGAATTAGACTCGCTTTTGGATAAATTTTTTAAAAGTAATTTTTTTGTCCCGAAGATTGTTACACACAGGATTAATAATTGGATCTGCCAAGGAGCTAAAATCAAAGCCAAAATCAGGCTGACGACTGTAGCTGTTCCTGTTAGGTAAGCCATCTCATCAGCAGATTTTTTGCAGAGATACCCAGAGATCAGACTAGTTGTTAAGGGTAAGAGAAAAAGTAATCGCATACTCAAGTCACAAGTCGCAAGGCAAAAGTCAAAATCGCATGACACGATCTAGTCTAGGTAGGTCAAAAGTTGAGAGCCAAAAGTCAAAATTGCATGACACGAGCAAGGCAGAGATAGCTGCCCTGTCTAGAAATGAGGCTGCAAGCGATCGGAGTAGATAAGAATATATGTTACCTTATTCCCATTAGAAAAGTTTATATTGGGTTTTCTTCTACCTGAAGTTAGATTTTTGTAAAATTTGATGACTTCTTTGTAAGATTTTGTCACTAAATGTGACTGACAACCTAACCTAACAATATTTAATTTTTAACTTTAAACTTTCAATTTTTGACTTTTGACTTTTAACTTTTGACTTTTAACTAAGGATTGCAATACATACATTGAGACGGATCGGCTACTTTCACACCCTGTGGAAATAGATTTTCTTGTTGAAAACTGCATCTTTGGCACTGATAGACTACCGAGCGGATTGCAGATGTGGGAAGATTGCATAATCCACAGGGTAAGCCCCGACGGTAGGCGATCGCATCAAAGCCAGGACAAGCACAATTAGGACAGATTTGAGAGATTTTTTGAATTAAATTTCTAGTAGCTTTAGCAATATTCTGCATCCTGGTTGGATTATATAGCGCCCGCATATCTGTTTCTATATGCACTTTTCCCGTCAAGGATTTGCTTAGAGCGAAAGTAACAATTTCTCTTAATTTTTCTGCTGTATTTATTCCTTTAAAAATCTCTTCTCGATCTGACGAATTAGGATTGAGCATGACAACTAAACCATGAGAAGGGAAGCCAATTTCACGAGCAAAAGAATCGGCTTCTTCAACAGTTCTAATTGATTGACTATTAAAGTTAGTTTCTGTAGAGATTTCCTGACCGACAATTTCTAATTGATTCAGCGTATCGATGAAAACGACTATTTCTTGATTCGACGAAATAAAAGGTAGATCGGGATGAGGTGCAAAGGAACCTTCACTAGCGATCGCAATTGTTTCACCTGTTATTTCTAAAGCTTTTTTGGCTTTGAGTTTAGCTGTAGTAATTTGGTCTGCTGGTCTGGCAATATCGCGAGTAAACGTACCAAAGATATCTGTGTTAAAGTCATTTGGAACTACACATTGCACTCCCAATTCTGCTTCTAAAATGGGTGCGATCGCTTTTTCTTTCTCGTGCATAGTAGCAATAACTACTACGCGACCTGTAAATAAAAAATTTGTTGACATGTATAGCGATCCCATCTATATACAATACATCCGTAGGGGCGCACAGCTGTGCGCCCCTACTACGAATGCATGACTCACCAGCGTTTATCTTTATAACGTTTACGATGCAAAAATTTTTCCGGCACAACGCTAACAGATTTCCAAATCGGCGTTGCCCAACCCCAGCCAATGTCATGTAGCATGACGTAGAAGCAGGGAATGATAAATAGAGTAAGCAACGTTGCTAAAGCTAATCCTGAAAATACCACAATTCCTAAAGGTTGGAGAAACTCCGAACCTTGACCGATACCCATAGCCAAGGGAAGCATCCCCAATACAGTCGTAATTGTCGTCATCAAAATAGGACGCAAGCGTTGCGGTGCGGCTTGCTGAATTGCCAGCCAACGAGAACAACCCTCCCGTTCCCGAATTTGATTTGCCAGTTCCACCATAATAATTGCATTATTGACCACAATCCCGACCAATAACACCGCACCTACCAAAACCGTCGCCCCAATAGCCGTTTGGGTGACGTACAGTCCAAAAATACCTCCAGCTAGGGCTAGCGGGACGGTCAACATGATGACGAAAGGATCGATTAAAGAGTTATACTGCACTGACATCACGACAAATACGAGAAAAGCAGCCAAAGCCCCTAAAAGCTTCAACGAGTTTTGTAACTGTTGATTGGACTGCGCCGCCGAACTCGGGATGACGTTGACTCCTTGCGGTAAGTCTATATTTTGCATCACGTTGTTAACTTCAGCGAGCGCTTGACCTAAACTCGCTCCCTCTGCTAAAGTTCCGGCTATGATAAATACTTGTCTTTGGTCGATTCGTTGCACTTCTCCTGGTGCTTGACCGAGTTCGATTTGGGCAACATCACCAAGACGAATTTGCCGATTTCCTTCAATAAATAAGGGAAGGCTGGCGAGTTGAGAAGGACGCTGGATTGTAGTTTCATTCAATTGGACGCGAATATCAACTAAGCGATCGCCTCTTTGTAGTTGCGTTGGGATTGAACCTTCGAGTGCGGTTTGAATTGTTTCGCCAATTTCTTGAGTTGTCAAACCAAATTCTGCTACCCGTTCCCAGTCAGGACGAATCTGGACTTCCGGTTGTCTGGGAGTCGCATCGGGTCGAAAACTCGCTAATTTTGCCTGCTGTTCTAAAGTTTGGAGAACTTGCTGTCCGGCGCGATTCAGTTCTTCCGTATCCGATCCTTGAAGTATGACATCCAACTCCGCCCCCCGTACGGGAGAATTAGTTAAGATCAGACCCCGCACCTCTCCTGGTCGCAGGCGGATAACTGTTTCAACTAAGTTGAGGCGATCGAATTCCTGGCTTACCCTAGCAACATACGCTTCTACATTAGTACCTGGTTTAAGAGTAATATTACTGCTGCCACGTAGAGGATTTTCACTGGTATTATTGCCAAACAGAAAGCCACCCGCAGTCGAAAAGATATATTCGGTTTCTGGCTGTTTGAGTAAAATATCGTCTACAATTTCCATCACCTTACGGTTCGTTTCCAACGCCGTACCAGGAGGAAACTGCACGAATAATCGAGCCTGTCCGGTATCAATGCGAGGCAGAATTTCTTGCGGAATTTGACCTGCCATCCACACACTACCACCACCCAGGACGAGAAAAGCCAGCAAGACAACTATGAACCGCCAGCGCAACAGCCGATTTAAGAAGTTACCATAACTACGAGTCGCAGCCTCAAATTTGCGATTAAATTCTCGCAGCAACCAAAATTTACCAATTCCACTCGATCGCTTAATTCCCATGAGTCTTGATGTCATCATGGGTACAACTGTGACAGCGACTAGGATTGAAGCAGCGACGGCAAAGCTAATAGTTAGAATTAATTCTCTAAATAAAAGAGAGAACAGACCACCAATTAGCAAAAACGGCAGCACCGCCACCAAGTTAGTACTGGTAGAAGCAACCAAGGCAGATTCTACCTCACGGCTGCTGCTTTCGGCGCGATCGATTATTGAGGTTTTTGGTAAGGGCGCACGGCTGTGCGCCCCTACCAGAGTTTCATCCTTCCTCACTCCTTCAACGATATTCTCCAACATAACGATGGAGTTATCAACGACGATGCCAACGCCGAGGGCAAGTCCGCCTAAGCTGAAGACATTGAGGGAAAGACCGAATAACCCCATCAAGATGATTGCAGCGCAGGTCGCTAGCGGAATGGCAAGAACGATAATGATGGTTTGACGTAGCGAACCGAGGAAAAGTAGAACTGCGATCGCGGCGAGTCCCGCACCAATTAACCCCGAACTGGTAACGTTAGAAATTGAGTTCTGAATGAAAATTGACTCATCTAGAGTGGGAGTTATGACTGCATCGGCAGGAATTAAACCCGATTGCCGTAGAGATTCGATCCGACGCTTCACTCCATCAACCACTGCGATCGTATTAGCTTCTGGTTGCTTTTGGACGCTCAGTTTGACGGCTGGGGTTTTGTTGAGAAAAGCAAAAACCCTTTGATCTTCTGTCCCGTCTATAACTTCCGCAAAGTCTCGCAGGTAAACGCGCCGCGCTACCCCTGGTGTAGAGTTATTTTCCTCAAAGGTAGCGGCTTCAAAGGATAAGTTGCGAATTTCCTGAGAGGTTTGAAATCTACCGCGAGTCCGCGTCAAGGGTTCGGATTCTCCCAAAATTCGACCCCCAGCAATATCTTGGTTGCGGGTTGTCAGTTCTTCCAATACGTCAGTTAAACCCACACCCACAGCTTGGAGGCGATCTAAATCGATATTAATCCTCACTTCTTCCTGCACGCCACCGGACACGTCTACAGCTGCTACTCCTGGGACGACACTTAATTCGCGTCCCAGTTCTTCATCAGCAAAGACGCGCAGATCTACAGGCTTAAGTGTCGGGGAGGTCAACCCAAATTCATAAATTGGCGATTGCGAAGGATCGACCTTGAATAATCGGGGTTCTTGGATATTTAAATTATCGGGCAATCCACCTCGACCTCGGTTAAAAGCCGCCGTAGCATCATTTAAGGCTTGATCGATATTCCCACCAGGCTGAAAGAATAGATCGATACTGACCTGTCCTTCGCGAGTCTGGGAATAGACTTGAACTACGCCTTCCGTAGCCGCTAAAGCTTCTTCCAACGGTCGAGTAATTTCGTCAACTGCAACTTCTGGCGATACTCCGGGAACATCTAGCCGCACGCCGATGCGAGGATAGGTAATCGCGGGTAAGAGATCGACTTGTAGCGTCGTTAGAAAAAAGACACCTAAGACGATCGCGGCTACAGTTAACATCAGTGTGGCGATGTGTCGTCGGATCGAAATGGCGCTGATACTAAATCCCGATGTTGGCGGCTGCATTACCTGTACTCTGTATCGACAAATTCAAGCGTGGGCGGGTTTTAAGCCGAGATTGACTGTTGAAGCCGATGATTCATCTGCTAAACCCGCCCCTACGATTCCTGTTGCTGTGTTTCCGATAAGACAGACAGTCGCACGGTTTCACCGTTTTTCAACGGTCTGCCACTTTTTGCTACAAACCTTTCCCCTGGTTGCAACCCAGATAGAATTTCTACTTTGCCATCTACCCGTTCTCCCAATTTCACCGATCGCGCTGCTACTTTTTCTCCAGTTATGACAAATACTGTTGCTGTAGTCGAAAGTCGGGAATTTTGACTTTGAGCTTTTGACTTTTGACTTACCTCTTCTTTCTCCTCCACTACAGCCGTCTCAGGAACCACAACCCTAGAAGCGGCGTTACTTTCAAAACTCACCCGTGCTAGCAATCCACTGCCGATCCGTCCATTGTCGTTGGGAATGATGACTTCTATGGGAACTAGTCTAGCCGTGCGATCGGCAGCTGGGGAAATTCGGCTGATTTTTCCCGTAAAAGTCTGGTTAGGGAAGGCATCTAGTCTCACCCTTACCGTTTGTCCGACGCGCAAATTTGCCAAGGCTAATTCTGAGATTTCCACATTTACCTTGACGCGGCGAAAGTCTCCTAAACGCAGAACTTCGCCGTTAGCTTGCAGGAAATTTCCCGCTTCGGTGACTTTTTGCGTGACTACACCATTGATTGGAGAACGGATATTTGCGTAGGATAATTGTTCTTGGGCTTGAGCGATCGCCGCTTGTTGAGCGTTGACGCGATCGCTAGCTGCTGCTACCGCTTGTTCTTCAGTACGGACTTCTTCTTCAGTAGCTCTTAACACTTTGCCAGCACTTTGAGCGTTAGTCCGCGCTTGTTCGGCAGCCTGTTCGGCAACTGCACCCTGTTCGACCAATTGTTGTTGGCGTTGAGAGTCTGACTGTGCTTGTTGAAATTCCAACCGTGCCTGTTCTACCCTGGCTTTAGCATTACTGACTTGATTTCTGGCTCTAGCAACTTCTGCTTTAAGGGCTGCTAATTCTGCTTGTTCTTGATTCAGCGCCGTTCGCAATATAGTATTGTCTTGCTGGGCGAGGACTTGACCTTGTTTGACGCGATCGCCAATATCAACTAACAGTTTTAATATCCGTCCTTCTACCTGCGCCCTGAGCGAAACTTCTTGTAGTGGTAGAGTCGTCCCTGTATATTCAGGTTCCGTGCGAATTTTTCCGGTACGGGCGATCGCCACTTCTACCGCTGGTGGTTGCTGTTGTTCTGCTCCCCTACCCTGGGATTGCGCATCAGCCGCTTCTTTTGGTAAGATGCCACAACCTGCTGTAGCGCTGAGTACAACAGCACTCAACGCAATTGCTTTAAATAGATCGAAGGCTCCCATAAAAAAATTCTGATTTTTGCTTTTGCTGCGGCAATTTCAATATATAAACTAGTCTTTATTACTAGAGTGTGGCTGCGGCTATTTCTTCATGCCATAGCTCGGATGATTGTTAAGTTATTTAAACTTTTTCTGTTCGCAAAGTGGCTCCCTCTCAAGAGGGAAAAACTAGCGATCGCCAACATGTCAAATCCATTTGCTAACACTACAAAGACCTAGCATAAGCAACAGTTGTGACAAGAATGTGTCATGGCGAAGTCAGAAGTTGGAAAAGAGTAGTGCGTTAAAGAAAGGGTGTAGGGTGTGGGGTATGGGGTGACAGTGACCAGTGACCATTTAGTTATTCGATCTCCTCAGTTCCCTCAGCTCCCTCAGCCCCCTCAGCCCTCTTCTCCCCTGCTCCCTGCTCCCTAGTTAGGCTGCCAGCAAGATACAATAAATCCAGCAAAAGTTCTCAACATATTATTATATTGAGACAAACTAGGAGAACGATCGCGCATGGGCAAGGTAGTCGGCATCGACTTAGGGACAACGAACTCAGTCATAGCGGTGATGGAGGGTGGTAAACCTGTGGCGATCGCCAATGCAGAAGGAATGCGGACTACTCCCTCCGTGGTTAGTGTCAGTCGCGAAGGGGAAGTGGTGGTGGGACAAATGGCGCGACGACAAGCCGTTCTCAACCCCAAAAATACATTTTACTCGGTCAAGCGTTTCATCGGTCGCAATTATAGCGAACTCAGCCCCGAATCGAAGCGGGTTGCTTATACAATCCGCAAAGGTGAAGCTGGAAATATTAAAATCGACTGCCCGCGACTGAATAAAGAATTCGTTCCCGAAGAAGTCTCGGCAATGGTGCTAAAAAAGTTGGTGGAAGATGCCAGCAAATATTTAGGGGAACCCGTCACAAAAGCAGTCATCACCGTTCCAGCTTATTTCAACGACTCCCAACGCCAAGCTACGCGGGATGCGGGAAGAATTGCCGGATTAGAAGTCTTGCGAATTTTAAACGAACCAACTGCTGCATCACTAGCTTACGGTTTAGACCGACAGGAAAGCCAAACAATTTTAGTATTCGATCTAGGTGGTGGTACGTTTGACGTATCTGTTTTAGATGTGGGCGACGGTGTATTTGAAGTCAAAGCCACTAGTGGAGATACACAACTAGGTGGTAACGATTTTGACAAAAAGATTGTCGATTGGCTGGCAGAACAATTTTTAGAGACAGAAGGGGTAGACTTAAGGCGCGATCGCTCTTCTCTACAGCGCTTAATGGAGGCAGCAGAACGGGCAAAAATTGAATTATCCGGCGTGACGGTGACAGACATTAACCTGCCCTTCATCGCTGCTACAGATGAGGGTCCCAAGCATTTAGAAACAAGACTTACCCGTTCTCAATTTGAAGGCTTGTGTACTGACTTGTTAGGACGATTGCGCGTCCCTGTCAAACGGGCAATTACGGATGCTAACCTGCGACCCGCAGATATCGATGAGGTTGTCCTCGTCGGTGGAGGAACGCGAATGCCAATGGTACAAGCACTTGTAGAGGCATTAATTGGCAGAGAACCGAATCAAAATGTCAATCCCGATGAAGTTGTGGCTGTTGGGGCAGCAATTCAAGGCAGCATTTTGGGCGGCGAGATGAAAGACGTGCTGCTATTGGATGTCACACCTTTATCGTTGGGATTGGAAAGTGTCAGCGGCGTGATGAAAAAACTGATCCCGCGCAACACGACAATTCCCGTGCGTCGTTCCGATATCTTTTCCACCGCAGAAAACAATCAAACTGTCGTAGAAATTCACGTCGTTCAGGGCGAACGGGAAATGGCAGCTGATAATAAATCCCTCGGACGATTCAAGCTGACGGGTATTCCACCCGCACCGAGGGGAATTCCCCAAATTCAGGTGTCGTTGGATGTCGATGCTAATGGAATTTTACAGGTCACGGCACTCGATCGCACGACAGGCAGAGAACAGAGTATCACCGTTCAAGGGGCTTCTACCCTCAGCGAGGGAGAAATTCAACGGGCAATTCGCGAGGCAGAACAATATGCCGATATCGACCGTCAGCGCAAAGAACGGGTAGAAAAGCGGACGCGGGCAGAGTCTTTGACAGTTGAAGCAGAACGACAATTGAAGGAAGTCGCGTTAGACTTCGGGATGCAATTTGCCCGGAGTCAACGCCAACGGATCGAAAGTTTAGTCCGCGAACTGCGGGCAAACTTAGAGGAAAATAACGATCGCGGCATCGACCAATTATTTGTCGAACTGCAAGATGCGATTTCCGACTTAAAACGAGAGATCCGTCAGTATTATGGCGACGATGAGGAAGAAAGCTTGTGGGATTCAATCAAGGGCATCTTTACGGGTGATGACGATGATTATTACGACCTACCCCGCCGAGATAGCTATCGCGATCGCGACTCCTACGATTATGGTAGAGAAGACTATAGCCGCGATCGTTCCCCTTATTATGGCGGCGGCGATAAGCCTAACCGCAAGCGTCCCACTTACCGAGACAACTGGGATGATGACGATGATTGGCTATAATCTAGCGATTGGCGATTCGCTAAGTTGGTACGTTGATTGCTAGAACTAAAAAAGAAAACGTTAAACGGAAACTTATAAAAGCTAACAGCCAAAAGCTGCAAGCAGATAGCTAAACTATGCAAGATTTGCGTAACTTTCGCGACTACTATGAAGTGTTGGGAGTCTCCAGAGAGACAAGCAACGAAGAGATTAAAAAGGTTTTCCGGCGCTTAGCCAGACAGTATCATCCTGACTTAAACCCAGGTAATAAAGAGGCAGAGGAAAAATTTAAGGCAATTGGCGAAGCTTACGAAGTCCTTTCTGACCAAACTCGACGGGCAGAATACGACCAATATACTAAGTATTGGAATCAGCCTGGTTTCTGGAGCAAGCAAACGTCACGCGCCAAAACTGGCGATAGTCGCGGTAATGGTAATAAAGTTGATTATGGCGCATTTCCCGACTTTAATAATTTTGTCGATCAAGTCTTAGGACGGCGCAAACAAGCCAGGACTGCAACAGCCGATGACGAACCAGTGACGACAGCACCCCGCGATCCGTTTCGTCCTGGGACGACTAAAGCAGCTTATACAGTTAATGCCCGTACTACGCGGCGTGATATTGAGGCTAAGTTAACTATACCCTTAGAACGGGCATATGAAGGCGGATTGGAGCGAATTCGCCTCCCAGAAGACGGGCGATCGCTAGAAGTCAACATGCCACCTGGAATGTACACTGGGCAAATCGTCCGCCTGCGAGAACAAGGAATTGGCGGCGGCGATCTTTATTTGAAAATAACCGTTCCCCCTCATCCATTTTTCAAGTTAGAAGGTAACGATATTGCGATTGTGTTACCAATTACTCCTGTCGAGGCAATTTTAGGTGGTGCGGTAGAAGTACCGACTTTAGATGGTTTGGTACAAATGAATTTGCCTCCAGGCGTGCGCACTGGGCAAAGATTGCGACTGGCAAAGAAAGGTTATCCCGATCCTGATGGCGAACGAGGCGATCAAATTGTTGAGATTCAAATAGTTGTCCCTAGAAATATTAGTCCTGAAGAACGAGATTTATACGAAAAGATTCGTCAAATCGAAACTTTCAATCCCCGCGCTGACTTACCAATTTAGAGATATATGTAATGTATGTCAGAATGGCGAGAAATTAGACAGAAAGTATTACAACGAGATAACCGCCAGTGCCAAGTCTGCGGGAAAGAACATAGCGGACAAGTGCATCATATTCTGCCTAGAAGTCAAGGCGGAACAAACGATTTGGCAAATTTAATTACCTTGTGCGGGAAATGTCATATGGTAATTAGTCCCGTCCCTGAATGGTTACTTACTAAATTGTGGCAGATTCCATCTGAAGAAATTAGCGCCGCAAGCCAAGCCATTCAAGACAGAATTAATGAAGTTGTGAGAGAGAGAAGTTAAGAATTAATCGAAACAAATACCAAAGCGATCGAAAAATTACCCATTGCGATCGCATTCTCACTTTTCATAAATTGCTGATGCAGGGTTGGTCGATCTAATTCTTGTTCCCTTCCTGCCATGTTTTTATGTCTTTATCTTTAACTTCTAAACTAGTTCATAGTTTTGCGCTATTAATTTCTCTCATATTTATTTTCCCAGCACAAGCAGAAGTCACAATATCGGTAGTTGCTAACGATCTTGATAATCCACGCGGGCTAAACTTTAGTTCTGATGGCAGCCTCTACGTGACAGAATCAGGTGTAGGGGGAGATGGACGTTGCATTCCTGGTCCCAGTTTGCAAGGACTTTCTTCCTGTGTTGGTAATAGTGGTGCTGTAACTAAAATTAAGGACGGTAAGCAAGAACGCTTGTTGACTGGACTACCATCCATCGCTTTAAGACCCACTAGTACTACTGCTGCTGGACCCCAAGATATAGTATTTGATGCCTATAATAATCCCTATTTACTCATTGGATATGGCGGAAACCCAGAAACTCGCGACTTTCCCGAAGGTGCGCCGAGTTGGGGACAACTTTATCAAGTTGATTTGCTTACAGGTCATTTAAAAAGTCTTGCCGATTTAGCCAAATACGAACTGGATAATAATGCTGATGGGAAGGACACATTAGATGTTAGCGGTGAAGTCGCCAGCAACCCCTATGCTTTTACAATTAAGGGTCATACCGCTTATATTGTGGATGCAGCTGCAAATGACTTGCTGAGTGTAAGTCTAAATGGTGGTAGCTTGGGTGTATTATCTGTACTTCCCACCCAGACGATAAAAGACCCAATTTTTCCTACGCCAGCGCCGGGACAAGTACTACCTCCTGAAGCGCCGCCACCAGGACAAACACCAGCGGAAATCGAAATTCAATCCGTACCGACAGGCGTGGCGGTTGGTCCCGATGATGCTTTGTATGTTAGCGAATACACGGGTTTTCCGTTCCCTGTAGGGAAAGCTAGAGTCCTGCGAGTTGCTGCTGATGGTAAAACAACAGTTTATGCCGAAGGCTTTACCCAAATTTCCGACTTAGAATTCGATCGCCAAGGTAATTTATATGTTTTACAATATGCCAATCAGCCGCAATGGACGGGTAGTGTAGATGGTGCTTTGATTCAAGTTGCCCCTGATGGTACGCGGACAACGCTTGTTAGTGGTAATGGACTAGAATCGCCAACTGCTCTTACTATTGGTCGTGATGGGGCGATATATATTTCTAATAAAGGCGATCGCCCCAAAGAAGGGCAAGTGTTACGAGTTACAAAATGAACTATTTGGCGCATCTGTTTTTAGCCGAACATACACCTGAATCGTTACTTGGAAATCTTTTAGGAGATTTTCTTCAAGGGATAAGTAAAGAACGATATTCAATCGCAATCCAGCAAGGAATAGAATTACATCGAAAAGTCGATGCATATACAGATTCGCACCCAATAGTAAAAGAAGCTAAACAACTAGTTTCTGCATCGCGAAGAAAATTTGCCGGAATTTTATTAGATGTATTTTACGATCATTTTCTCGCTCGATATTGGCAGAATTACAGTTCGGTGACGCTTGATGATTTTAGCCAAAAAGTATATGCGATCCTATCACAAAATCAATCGATTCTACCCGATCGCCTCCAACGTGCATTACCACAAATGATTCAACAAGATTGGTTAAATAAATATCAATATATTAGTGGAATAGAGGTGACGCTCAACCGGATGGCTCATCGCGTGAACAGGCAAGGAGAGATTTTAGCTAGTGGGATTGAAGAATTAACAGCTCATTATCAGGAATTAGATCGCAGTTTTCAATCCTTTTTTCCCGAATTGATAGGGTACGTCAAAACGACCCGATCGCACCTGAAATACCCTGATAGGATGGAAGTAGGTAAATAAACCCGATCGCAAACGCAATTATGACTTTGGGTAATGTCCGCGACCTGTACCAGCAGGTAATTCTAGAACACTATAAAAAACCTCGCCACAAAGGAAAAACCGATCCCGTGCATCGGTATCAACGGGGACATAATCCTTCTTGTGGAGACACGATTGAATTAACGGTGCAACTGAATGAAGCGGGCGATACGATCGCAGATGTAAAATTTGATGGTGAAGGTTGCGCGATCGCGATGGCATCGGCTGACTTAATGGCAGATGTTTTGCGCGGTAAGCCTGTCAGCGTCGCATTAGAGATGGTGCAGCGCTTTCAACGGATGATGAAAGGGGAAGATGAGTTTCCTAAAGAACAGCGCAAACTCAACGTGATGGCGGGAGTCGCTCAGTTTCCCGTGCGGATCAAATGTGCTAATCTCACCTGGCATACCCTCAAAGCAGCCTTGGAATCAACCAACGAGCAAGTGCCTGAAGGATTTATCAGTAACGAAAACGAGTAATCAATCTCACTATTTGATTTCATAATGCCAACTACAACTGATTTTCTCAATGCTTCTGGGTGGGTAGGAATAACCACCCTAGCTTTAGCGGCGATAACCGTCCTGGGTTTTCTGCTTAAATGGGGAATTAGATTTCGCCTTGTCGGGATTACGGGCTTTTTAGGCGTACTTACAGGCGGATTGTTTGCCCTTGGTTTAGTCCCATTTACCCGCACGGTTATCCCAGGCGCAGTCCGTTACTCTTTAGTATTCGATAACGGCGGGACGCAAACCGTGATTGCCGTTCCGCCTACCATTGATAGCGAGGCGCTAGAAGCAACAATGCAGCAAGCCGCCAGCGATTTATTCTCCTACGGTCGCTTAGGTAGACAGGACGATAAACTGACGATTAGAGTCAGGACAAATCTGCATCCAGAACCAGGAGTTACCAAACCCCTCTACTTGGGACAAATCGAGCGATCGCTCTCCAACCGCACTGACAATGCAATGGAAATTAAAATCGATCCCGACAGCGTAGCACAGTTGCCAGTGACCAGTGACCAGTGACCAATTACCAACTACCAACTACCAACTACCAATTACCAATTACCAATTACCAATTACCAACTACCAACTACCAACTACCAACTACCAACTACCAATTACCAATTACCAACTACCAACTACCAACTACCAACTACCAACTACCCCTCGCTTATACTATATATTCAACCACCAAACACTAGATAAAATGCTTTGTCTGTCCGTAGCCCCAGCACAGGTAATCCGCGCCCCGCAAGCTTTAGAACAAGCCGGAAGCGCGATCGCGCGTTTAGGTCATCGTCCTCTGATTGTAGGAGGCGATCGCTCTCTTGTTGCCGTCCAATCTCGCTTAAAACCTGTATTGGAAGCGCAAAAATTGAAATTTACCCAAGCAAGCTACGGTAGAGATTGTAGCGAGGCGAGTTTGGCGGCGTTAAAACAAGCAGTAGCAGTACACAAAGCCGATCTGATTATTGGTGTTGGTGGTGGTAAAGCCTTAGATGCAGCGAAATTATTGGCTTATCAGTGCGGAGAGTTACCTGTCGTCACGATTCCAACTTCAGCGGCTACCTGTGCGGCTTGGACGGCTCTTTCTAACGTCTATTCGGAAGACGGAGCATTTTTGTATGATGTGAGTCTGCCCAATTGCCCTAATTTACTCATCGTAGATTACGATTTGGTGCAAACTGCTCCCAGACATACTTTAGTCGCTGGAATTGGAGATGCGATCGCCAAGTGGTACGAAGCCTCTGTGAGTAGCGGACACTCGGAGCAAACTTTAATTATTGCTGCCGTACAGCAAGCTAGGGTACTGCGCGATATTTTATTTCAAAAATCCACTGCTGCTTTACAAGCACCAGGTAGTGAAGTTTGGCGGGAAGTAGTGGATGCTACAGTCTTACTTGCAGGAGTCATTGGTGGCTTAGGGGGCGCACAATGTCGTACTGTTGCCGCTCACGCCGTCCACAATGGTTTAACTCACTTGCCGATTCACAGCAGCATTCACGGCGAAAAAGTTAGCTACGGCATCTTAGTCCAGTTGCGGCTAGAAGAAATGGTACAGGGCAATCAACTGGCAGCTACCGCACGACAACAGTTACTTAAGTTTTATACCGAAATCGGTCTACCCCAAACTCTCGCCGACTTGGGACTGGAAAATATTACGATTACTCAACTCAAACAAGCGGCAGAAATCGCTTTAAATCCCAAATCTGACATTCATCGGCTACCCTTTAAAGTTGTGACAGAACAATTGATGGCGGCGATGGTTTCTACTACGGCTCCGGCTAACAGCAATCCCATCAACCCCATCACTACAAATCTCGTCAATGAAGAGGTAGCTCAATGAGCTTGGATTGGATTAGTCCGGCGGATCGCGTCCGGGCGCTACCACAGTATGTATTTGCTCGTTTAGATGAATTAAAAGCCAAAGCTAGAGAACAGGGGATAGATTTAATCGATTTGGGCATGGGAAACCCTGACGGAGCAGCACCCCAGCCCGTAATTGATGCGGCGATCGCCGCATTAAAAAATCCCGCCAACCACGGCTATCCCCCGTTTGAAGGTACGCGCAGCTTTCGACAGGCGATTACAAACTGGTATCATCGTCGTTATGGTGTGAATCTCGATCCCGATAGCGAAGCCTTACCGCTACTCGGTTCTAAAGAAGGATTGGGACACTTAGCGATCGCCTATATTAACCCTGGCGATGTCGTACTAGTCCCCTCACCCTCTTATCCCGTCCATTTTCGCGGTCCCATTATTGCAGGCGGAGAGATTTATAGCCTCATCCTCAAACCAGAAAATGATTGGCTGATCGATCTAGCAGCAATTCCCGATGCAGTAGCTGAAAAAGCTAAAATTCTCTACTTTAACTATCCAAGCAATCCCACCGCCGCCACAGCTCCCCGCGAATTTTTTGAAGATATTGTTGCCTTTGCCCGCAAATACGAGATTTTATTGGTGCATGACTTGTGTTATGCCGAATTAGCTTTTGATGGTTATCAACCTACCAGCTTATTAGAAATACCAGGTGCAAAAGATATCGGCGTAGAATTTCACACCATGTCAAAAACCTACAATATGGCGGGTTGGCGCGTGGGATTTGTGGTAGGAAATAGCCAAATTATTCAAGGTTTGCGGACGTTAAAAACGAATTTAGATTATGGCATTTTTGCCGCATTGCAAACAGCTGCCGAGACAGCTTTGCAGCTTCCAGATGAATATTTACATCAAGTTCAAGAACGCTATTTACGCCGCCGCGATTTCCTAATTCAAGGATTAGCCGAACTCGGTTGGAATATTCCTAAAACTAAAGCCACAATGTATTTGTGGATTCCTTGCCCAGATGGGATGGGTTCTACAGATTTTGCCTTATCAGTCTTGCAGCAAACTGGAGTTGTCGTCACCCCTGGAAATGCCTTCGGGATTGGGGGTGAAGGATACGTGCGGATTAGTTTAATTTTAGAATGCGATCGCTTGGGCGAAGCCTTACGCAGGTTTAAGCAAGCAGGAATTAGATATTCAACAGAATCACTAGAAGTTATTCATAATAAATAAATCAAAAATGTAAGGTGGGCATTGCCTACCTTACCATTTCTTCTGATACCAATTCTGTTTATTATTGCACTAGATCCGATCCCCCCTAGCCCCCCTTGATAAGGGGGGCTAGGGGGGATCTTCTGTGGCGTAGTTTTAAAGAAATGGTATGACTTCTGCGATCGATCTTTAGCTCTGTAGTGCCATTTTTTTGCCAAAGCAGTTAATCTTTCACTACTTTCCCGCATCTTTTGTTCGGCTATAATAGCAAAATTTAATAGTTCTTTAAGGTATGTTTCATCTACTAGATGAAACGGAGAATTTTGCTACGATATAATGATTCTTTTACTTGTTTAATGAAAAAATTTGTAAAATTCATTGTCTTAACAATTATTACTGTATACATAGCATGGTCGGTTTATGAATACTTTTGGTACAGTAGTCTTATTCCTGCAAAAATTGGGATAGCCTACGCCATAAATATTAGCGGTCAGAGCGGTTTGCGAGAGGGTTGTGGCACAGCTATATTTGGCATAACAAATG
This sequence comes from Chroococcidiopsis sp. CCALA 051, assembly GCF_003015105.1. NCBI lineage: Bacteria > Bacillati > Cyanobacteriota > Cyanophyceae > Chroococcidiopsidales > Chroococcidiopsidaceae > Chroococcidiopsis > Chroococcidiopsis sp. CCALA 051. The sequence goes on from NZ_PYCI01000089.1 coordinate 27,904, forward strand.
CAACTGCGGATGCCATTTCCCGTCAAGGAATTGATTTTTTTAGCGACGCTATCTATTCTAGAAGAAGCAAAGATCTCTACTACACCTATAGAGCGTGGAAAGAAACACCAGTTCCAAAAACATGGACTAGTGAAGGTACTTGGCCAGGTTTGGGTTGTTCGAGTGTAAGTCGTTCGCTGTTACGCCAAATCCTTCGCGCTGCTGCTAAAAAAGGAAGCTACTACTCCACCAAAGATGAAGCATGGATTATTGTGATTCCAAGCCTTAAATTGGTAGTCTTTTCTTATTTTGGCTAGTTTCGCTAATCCAAATGCTATGTTTATACAGGAATCCGGTTTGATTATTGAAAAAATCTCAGGATGGGTAGGGTGTATTATGCAAGCGCATAACGCACCAAGAACTGAGAGTGATGCGTTACGCCAAAGGCTAACGCATCCTACGTAGATTTCAAAAATTAAATAGGCATCCTATAGAATATATTATGAGTAGAGATGATTTTCAATAAAATTCAATTTTCTACAAAAAAAATAAGGTGGGCATTGCCCACCCTACTGTCTAATTTTTAATCAGAGATTGCTAATCAAGAATAAGC
>NZ_PYCI01000221.1:0-5706 GCF_003015105.1 Chroococcidiopsis sp. CCALA 051
GACAAGGGGGACAAGGGGGACAAGGGGGACAAGGAAGCAACTACCAACTACCCATTACCCATTACCAATTCAAAATCCAAAGTCCAATCTTCCAAAAAGGCAGTTGCGGTTAATCCTTTGAAGCAAAGTCAGCCTTTGGGTGCAGCCTTAGCATATTTAGGATTAAAAGGTGTGATGCCTCTGTTTCACGGTTCTCAGGGTTGTACTGCTTTCGCCAAAGTCATGTTAGTACGGCATTTTCGGGAAGCAATTCCCCTATCCACCACGGCAATGACCGAAGTTAGCACTATCTTGGGTGGCGAAGACAATATCGAGCAAGCAATCCTAACGCTGATGGAGAAATCAAAACCAGAAATTATCGGTCTGTGTACCACTGGGCTGACGGAAACTAGAGGCGATGACATGGAAGGTATCCTCAGAAGCATTCGCAAACGTCACCCAGAATTAACTGATTTGCCGATCGCATTTGCCTCTACACCTGATTTTAAAGGTGCATTGCAAGATGGTTTTGCCGCAGCCGTGGAAAGCATAGTCAAGGAACTGCCTCAACCTGGAGAAACCAGATTAGACCAAATCAATCTCTTGGTAAGTTCTGCGTTTACGCCAGGGGACGTACAGGAGATTAAAGAGATCGTCTCAGCCTTTGGACTAAAACCCATCGTCGTACCCGATCTTTCCGCCTCGCTCGACGGTCACTTGGATGATTCCTACAGCGCGGTGACGGGTGGTGGTACGACTTTGGCAGAACTCAGAGCGATGGGGACTTCGTTGTTTACCCTAGCACTAGGTGAGAGCGTGCGCGGTGCGGCGGAGATTATGCAAAAACAGTTTGGTATACCCTACGAAGTCTTTCCGCAACTAACTGGATTAGATGCAGTCGATGACTTTTTCCAAGGACTAGTAGATTTGAGCGGTAATGAAGTCCCAGAAAAATACTGCCACCAACGCCGCCAGTTGCAAGATGCCATGCTCGATGCTCACTTCTACTTTGGGCGCAAGCAAGTATCGCTAGCACTAGAACCAGATTTACTGTGGTCGATCGCTTGGTTTTTGCGATCGATGGGAACTGAAATTCATACCGCAGTCACAACCACAAAATCACCCCTTTTAGAGCAACTACCAGTCGAGAGCGTCACAATTGGTGATTTAGAAGACTTCGAGCAATTAGCAGTAGGTTCTGACCTGCTGATCGGTAATTCTCATACTAAAGCGATCGCCCGTCGCCTCGATACTCCCTTTTATCGCCTCGGTTTCCCCGTATTCGATCGCTTAGGTAACGGACAGCGTTGCACAGTCGGCTACCAAGGCACCATTCAGCTTTTATTCGATCTCGGCAACCTGTTTCTAGAGGCAGAGGAGCGAGGAGCGAGGAGTGAGGAGTGAGGGGAAGAAGAGAGCTGACCCAGCTGGGGGAGCTGGGGGAGCAACTACCAACCACCAACTACCAATTACCAATTACCAATTACTAATTACTAATTCGGAGGATCGGTATGAAAATTGCCTTCACAACTAACGACAGAGTTCATATTAATGCTCACTTTGGTTGGGCGAAAAAGATTGATGTTTATGAAGTTTCGCCAGAAGGGTATCAGTTTGTAGAAACACTCCGATTTGATGGCGATCTTAAAGAAGATGGTAATGAGGACAAATTACTGCCAAAAATTGAAGCCCTATATGATTGCACGATTGTTTATGTATCGGCAATTGGAGGAAGTGCAGCAGCTCGGTTAATTAAGAAGCGCATTACACCAATTAAAGCCAGATCTGAAGATGACGAAATTCTCGATATTTTGGAAAAGTTAGTTCAAACTTTGAAAGGCAGCCCTCCCCCCTGGTTGCGAAAAGCCTTACAACAAAAATCACCTAGTTTTGCACAATTAGAAGAGGAGGTAACTGTATGAGCGCTACTGAAACCACCAACCAAACTACTACCAACGAAGCCTTCAACTCTCTGTTTGTTCAAGAGTTAGCCAGACAAATTCGCGCCCAAGATTCCTATGGCTTTTATCGAAATTGGGCAGATGAATTAGTTATCAAATCCTATATTGTCAGCAAAGAGGCTAAGCGCAAAATTTCTGTAGAGGGCGATGTCGATCCCGTAACAAAAGGCAGAATTTTATCATTCTATCGGGCGATCGCGGCTCGAATCGAGCAAGAAACAGGTTTATTATCCCAAGTCGTTATCGATTTGAGTCATGAAGGTTTCGGCTGGGTACTTGTTTTTTCTGGTCGTCTGTTACTAGTTGCTAGAACCTTACGCGATGCTCAACGCTTCGGTTTTGATTCTTTGGAGAAATTAACAGCGGAGGCAGACAAGCTAGTTGACAAAGCGATCGATTTAGCTCAGCGTTATCCCGAAGTTGGCAAACTGTAAAAATAAAACATCTCAAAAGATTTGTATGGTACAAGTAACCAAAACTGCTGTTAACCCAGATATTAACGAGTTAAAAACTCAACTCAAAAAGCTTAACAGTAAAGCCGGACAAATGAAGATGGATCTGCACGATCTTGCAGAAGGTTTACCAACTAATTATAACCAACTGATGGATGTAGCAGGTCAGACTTATGAAATCTATCGACAGATTGACGAACTCAAGCAACAGTTAAAAAAGTTGGAGCGAGGAAAATGAGCAGAATAGCCCAATTTCAACAAATTGTCGATGCAGAGCAATATTTTGAGTTTTTTGGTTTGCCTTACGATGCTCAGTTTGTGAATGTGAATCGCCTGCATATTTTGCAAAAGTTCTCTAACTATATCAAAGCGATCGATCGCGATTCTCCCGATCTAAACGATGAGGAAAAGCTCGGTCAATATCGCCATGCTCTCCAGCAGGCTTACGACGTTTTTCTTGCTTCCAAACCTGTCGAACAAAAGCTATTCAAGGTGTTTAACGAGAAACCACAGAATGTAGTTTTGCTAACAGAAATTGGTACAGATTGAGGAGAAAAACTGTGTTAAACCTCACCCCCATCGAATTAGAACGCTACCGCCGCCAAATTATGCTTCCTGGTTTTGGCGAGTCAGCACAGCAACGCTTGAAATCATCAACAGTACTGGTGACAGGTGTAGGCGGGCTGGGTGGCACGGCGGCGCTTTACCTAGCGGTAGCAGGAGTTGGACGGCTCATTCTAGTACGGGGCGGCGAACTGCGACTAGATGACATGAATCGCCAAATTCTGATGAGCGATGATTGGGTAGGCAAACCCAGAGTTTTCAAAGCTAAAACAACACTAGAACAGCTCAACCCAGATATCCAAATCGATGCTATTTGCGAGTATGTCACGCCAGAGAACGTTGACGATTTAGTACAAGCTGCTGACGTTACCCTCGACTGCGCCCACAACTTCATCGAGCGAGATTTGTTAAATGCTGCCTGCGTGCGCTGGAAAAAGCCAATGGTGGAAGCAGCGATGAACGACATGGAGGCATACTTAACCACAATTATCCCCGATCGCACTCCATGTTTATCTTGCCTATTTCCCGAAAAGCCCGATTGGGATAAGCGCGGTTTTGGCGTTTTGGGTGCGGTATCTGGAACCCTAGCTTGTTTGACTGCACTAGAAGCAATCAAGCTGATTACAGGAATCGGTCAACCACTGCTATCGCAATTGCTAACGATGGACTTAGGCAGTTTAGAGTTTGCCAAGCGTCGCCCTTACCACGATCCTAATTGTCCGGTTTGCGGTACTCCTGCTTTCTCGCCCTATTCTACCTCGCGATTGCGCGATCGCTTCGATCCCCCATCCCCCTTAAAAAGCGGGCTAGTAGCACAATAGACTGCTTGCAAAAGTTAATTTTTAGTGAATGAGAACGCAGATTAACGCAGATTAAGAGTGAATGCAACCAAGATATCTTATCTCCCCCTTATCAAGGGGGATTAAGGGGGATCTTCAAGAGCTATGTATCCTAACCGAGAAGTGTCGATTCTCTAGCCTCTCATTCCTACCTACTAACTCAGGAGATTTATATGACCCTAACATTAACAGAAGTTGCAGAATTCCGGCTTCGTACCTTCCTGCAAGCTACTAGCAAAGAAGACAATTCCGCTCAACGAGGCATTCGTGTTGCTGTTGAGGATGGCGGTTGTAGTGGCTACCAGTATTCCTTAAACATTGCCAGCACACCACGGGCAGATGACCTTGTAGTAGAGCAAGGCAAGCTACGCATCTACATTGACTCGCAAAGCGCTCCGTTATTGGAAGGAGTTGTGATTGATTTTGTCGATAGCTTGCTAGAAAGCGGATTTAAGTTTAGCAATCCCAATGCTACCGATACCTGTGGCTGTGGCAAATCATTCCAAGCAGGCGATTGTACTCCTGCTGGTGTGCCATGTAGCTGAGTAGAAAAGTCAAAAGTTAAAAGTCAGAAGTCAAAACTTGTGGGGGTGGGTTTTTTGCAGATACTTGTGAAATCACAATTAGTTCTTTGATTTAACTAGCCCGTACAAAGATCGAATCATTTTGGAGGACACGACGATGACGACATATCAAGTGCATTTAATCAATAAAAAGCGATCGCTCGACATTACGATCCCTGTTGAAGAATCTATTACGATTCTGGATGCCGCAGAAGAACAAGGACTGGACTTACCCTTTTCCTGTCACTCTGGTTCTTGCTCTAGTTGCGTTGGCAAAGTGGTTGAAGGCGAAATCGATCAGTCCGAACAGGTATTTTTAGATGACGAACAAGTGAAGAAAGGATTTGTGCTTCTCTGTGTCGCCTATCCTCGCTCTGATTGTACGATCCGCACCCACCAAGAAGCCTATCTAGTCTGAGTACCCACGATATGTTTACTGACTTTACCATTTTTGGCTCCTCGCTCAGTTTGCTCCAACCTGGAGAACGGGGAGTCGTTAACGGAGTTGAGAGTGTGTACGAGGCTACGGTACAGGAACTCAGGGCAATGGGTATTGTACCTGGAGTCACCATTATTTTAGAACAGCGATCGCCTGCCTACAAGGTTATCGTAGGAGGCGATCGCCTGATTCTCTGCCAAAAGTCTGCTGATGCAATCTACGTCAGGTTGACGGCGCGATCGAATTCTGCCCCTATTCAAGCTGCTGGTATGGCTGGGGTACTAACTGCTCTATTCCAATGGTTGGGTGCAACTCAAAAAAATAATCGGCGAATAGAATTCGCGGAACCACACATTCAAAGTCCGCAAGGCAAGGACTGAATCAACTGAAATACATCTAATTTCTTACTTTTGACTTTTGACTTTTAACTTTTGACTTACTCAAGAGGAGACACTATGGCAACACTTACTGGTTTGACTTTTGGGGGTAAAACCTGGACACCCCAATTCGTACAAGAAATTAACCAAGATAAATGTATTGGTTGTGGTAGATGTTTTAAAGCCTGCGGTAGAAACGTGCTACTACTGCAAGCACTGAATGAAGACGGGGAGTTTGTCGAAGATGAGGAGGCTGAGGAAATCGAGCGCAAAGTCATGTCTATTGTTCATCCAGAATACTGTATTGGTTGTCAGGCTTGCTCTAGAGTTTGCCCCAAAAATTGCTACACTCATAGCTCGTTAGAACAAAATTAGATAGCAATTCTGTTTGAGTTGTAAACTACTCGTGAAGGTGGTCATTGGTCATTGGTCATTTGTTGTTGGTTGACAGTTAACGGTTAACAAGTAGTTATTCTCCCTTGTCCCCCTTGTCTCCCTTATCCCCCTTGTCCCAAAATACTCTAATTCCCAT
>NZ_PYCI01000090.1:0-28261 GCF_003015105.1 Chroococcidiopsis sp. CCALA 051
GTCCGTAATGGCTTGTTACTAGTAGATAACTACAACAACAAGTTTGCTCAGGGAATGCACCTCAAAGATGTAATTGTCAACGGTTCCCTAGAACGAGTTAACGCCATCCTGATGACGGCACTCACTTCCGCACTAGGGATGCTGCCTTTGGCGATCGCTAAGGGAGCTGGAAATGAAATTCTGCAACCACTGGCAATTGTGGTTTTGGGCGGTTTATTTACCTCCACGGCATTAACCTTGTTAGTCATTCCTGCCCTCTATGCAAGATTTGGCAAATACTTGATCCCTAAGCAAAAGTCTGCCGATCGTGAGATAAGTTTTCCTTTGAATCCCGATCCACAATATCGGTAAGTTCAGTTGCCTGGAAGATATAGCTCAGTTCAACCCCCGTTCCTTTGTTCAACGGCGGATTTTCTCTACCTGTGGGTTCTTTCCTAAAATCAGGAAAGAACCCGAAGTTGCGATAATAAACAGCACTTAGATACATTTTTATTCCATTGCTACTCACGTTCTACTATTTACTGTTGACTTCTGACTTTCATCGTCACTGTCCACAGCAAGGTAATAACGATTCTTTTCCCATAAAAAAGCATCTTCATCGTTGTAAAAAAAACGGGTCGTTTTAAATAGAAAAGGATAAACGTAAAGGGAGAGACGCATTATCGATGAGGGAGAGGCTTCTGGTGTTATTGCCAGCGCACCTTACAGACTCTTGCGTTACCAAGCTAGATAAGTTTAGAGTCGGTGCTAAGCTTCAAGGAATGAGTAAAACATCCCAAACTAGCCGAGGTTGTGCTAGTTGTTTGAGTTGGTTTTTGGCATTGTTTAGTTTAGCAAGCCAGGTAGAGTCTTTGAGCTGATGCCACCAGCAATATTCTAGATACTCTAGCAACCAGAGTTGTTGTTGGAAGTCGAGCAATTCTGCTTCTTTGCCGAGTAATAGTGCTGTCACGAGGTCTTTTGGAGGTAGTTGGAGGTGGGAAAGCAGTTCTGGTGGTAGCGTTCGCAGTTTGTGGTAATGACAGATAGCACGACCTGGGCTGCCATTGGCAAGAGCAATTATTTCAGGACGAGCGATAATTTCTGTATATCCAATCTGAGAGAGAACTTGAAGGAGATCGGGATTTTGTAGGGGGAAGAATGGGATTTTCTGGCATCTACTGGTCACTGTAGGTAGTAGTTGCGCCGGATCGCTGCTAATGAGGATGAGAATGCCTGCGGTCGGCTCCTCTAAGGTTTTGAGCAAAGCACTAGCCGCTGCTGGCTGTATGGCATCGGCTTTTTCTATAACCACAACTTTGGTAGGAGCGCTTAAGGTGGAGCTAGAGAGGAATTGGGAAACTTTTCTGATTTGGTCGATCCCGATCGCCGGAGGAGTTTTGCACAGTTGTTCGCTTTTTGTTGCTCGTGTTGCCGGGATTAGTTCTCCTTGATGCACGTATGTTGGTTCTAGCCAGAGAATGTCTGGATGATTTTGTAGGTTAACGATACCTAGCCATTGACCGATAAAAGCGATCGCCGCCAGAGTTTTGCCAACACCATCTGGTCCAGCAAACAGGTACGCGGGAGCGATGCGGTTAGAGTCGAGCGCATTTTGCAGGGCAGAAAGAGCGATTTTTTGACCGACAATTCGATCGAAGGTGAACTGCTGGGTCTGTTGTGACAATCTATTTTGTTGAGCCTGTGAGCTTGCATCGTCTATACATTGTTCCACCATGCTTTGGGTTGCAGTGGGTTGCAGTGGTTGTAGTAATTCTAGTTGAACGTCCATCTGTATTTCTGAATTTTGTGGATGTTTGTTTGGTGTGCCGTTCGCGGTTTGTCATGACGCTGCTAGGATACGTTTAGGTTTGCGTTGTGGCAATCGACCAAGCAATCTCAGTCGAATTAGAAAAATTTTCCTGATTCAACCGTCAATAACTGCTAATGGAAGAAGCAACATTGCGATCGCCTGTGACGGCAACACAGGGGCAACAAGCTAATTGCAATTTTGTTACTTGGATTGATAGCTTTGAAGAGTCGGTTTCAGACAGTGCAGAGTTTGATAATGTATGTTGCCAGATTCTCGGCGCTGCCTCCTGATTTAAGCAAAACTTCTAATTCCAACAGGATAGCCATCGCCTTTTTGAGCTTTGTCAGGGATACAGCTCTAATCTCTTGCTTGATAAAGAATAGTCTTTTGGGATTTTTCAGTTCGACAAAAAGAGCGATCGCCGCATCGTCTTTCCATCCTGCCTCAATGCAAGCTTTAACCGACAGCCAGATACGAAAGCAGGTAGCGAGCGTCGCGACAATTCGCAAGGGAGGTTCGTTTAGAGCTAACAGGCGATCGAGTTGTTTGAGAGCCAATGTCGTATCACCTATCCGGCAGGCAGCAGCAAGCTCCAAGCTACTGCTTGAGGTATTAACTACCAATTGTCTGACAATTTCAGCACCGATCGCTGCGTCTTGTGCGTAGAGTTTGAGTTTTTCTAGTTCGTTCCATGCTTGGCGAGAGTTATTGCCTACAGCTTCTACTAAAGCAGCTACAGCATCGTTGGTGAGTTTGACACCAAGAGATGATGCAAACAATTTAACTTGTGACACGATCTTTGTGGATTCCCACTGCGGAATGAGTGGAAATGTTTTGAGCTGCGCGTATTGCAGGATTAACTTAACAGATCTGTTTCTTTCATCTGGTTTCTTAGTCGATGTAATCAATAGAATGTTATTTTCTGGAATATGTGGTAGTGTCTTTTCTAGCTCCTCAATAACTTCTGGCGGACATGCTCCCAATAAACTGCTTTGAGGTAGGTGTACAATTTTTCCCCCTTCTCCCAAGGGTGCTGTTGCGATCTCCACCAGAGCGTTAGCAATGTTGTCTTTGTCTGCTGGTGCTATTTGAATGTAATTCAGCAACCCCCACTCTCGATCTAAGTGTTGTGCGCGTAGTGCATCAACTGCTTTTGATAGCAGGAAATCATCTTCTCCCCAATAGATATATACTGGCATAATGCATGAAAATTTTCTATTTAATAGTTTCAGCGCCAGCTGTTTCGTTATCTTAAATGAATGTCGCTCTTCTGATTCAGAAAGTTCGTGAAAATATTTTATTGCAACTCTCCACGAACTTTATGTCAAGCATCACAAATGGTGCCGCGTGTACGAATTTCATAGCAGCTTTCGTACACGCGGTTGAATTGAGCCAAAGATACTATCAAAGTTACTACAGTGCGCTCCCTCTTGACTACTGGGGTGGATTTTGCTGCTGCCCAAACAGACGATCGCCAAAATGTTCGCGCATCCGCTCGTTAGCAAGTTTCATATACTCGTCAAAAGGCAATTTTGCTTCCTCTGCCGAGATCAAAACTTTTTTTGGTCTTAGCGCTCGCCTGTCCATGTATGCGTGAAATGCCTCTTGGTCTTGGCGGTGTGCTAGCATATAGCGCTTTAGTTCTTCGTCAGTCATTTGGTCAAAGTTAACACTCATGGCAACAACTCTCCTTCTGGATCGATTTCGAGTTCGATTGATTCTTCTCCACCAGCCAAGATAAATAAATTTCCAGTACGTTCGTCTATTCTAATCATATGAATTGGTTGCCGAAATATTTCAGTCAGTTGGTAACAATGTCTATACAAACTTCGCAACTGTGCCGCAGTTGGTTCTCTCATGATGGCATATTTAGTAAGTAGAGATTGGGATGTTGGGGTAGGTGTGGGTGAGATCGCTCTACATCTAAAACTGAATGTTAGGAGGATGCGTACATACTTTGGTAAGAGATGGGCTGTTCGTTTTGGTAAATTGCGTTGACCCTACAATGAGTAGATTCGTAGAAGTCGAATGAGGATGAATTATTTCACATTTGTTTGATTATAAAAGATAAATTCTTCAAACTCGAACTCTTTTAGCAAAACTGGAGAAACTTTAGCTTCTTTTACTCATGTTCGCTCGATAATTATTAAATGGCAATCAACATCAGTATACCTAACGCTATTGACGAATAGCCCGTAGGGTAAATCGATAGCTTGAGCGCCAACCGTCTTTAGCCAATTTCTAAAGTATTTGTCGAGGTTACTGTTATGTTGCCAGGGGGACGAACTGCATAGAGATACTAGCCTACCTCCAGGTTTTAGACATTTATAAGCCTTGATAGTGTGGCTGATTTGTAGCGAGAATGGTGGATTTTGAATTATCCTGTCATACTTACAATCGAGATGAGGTGTAGTCAGAAAGTCAGAACCAATCACCAATAGATTTTGTAAAGTCAGAACCAGTTGTAGCTCTGGAATTGGTTCGATGACTTCGACTATTGCACCGAAATTTTGTAATTCAAGAGCAAGATTTCCAGTTCCAGCACTCGGTTCGAGGCAAAGGCAGCCAGGAGTAATATTGGCGTTTTCTATGAGGATTTCTACTACCCACGGCGGAGAAGGAAACACATCCTTGCGATTGAGAATGCTATTATCTATTGCGATCGGTAAATTTAATAGATCCACTGCCTTGTTGCTCAATAGTATTTGTCTCGGTAATTGGTTGCGTGACGAAGCAATCGCGGAGTGCGTCAAGTCCTTCTAGATATTGCATTACGCAAGTTGGTCCTCCAACTTGGTATAGCGCGATCGCATCTGACCATTCTTTGGGAGAAGCTTGTTTGTCTTGAAGAATGGCAACAACTGCTGCTGGTAGATGGATAGACGATCCTGTTGTTGAATCGTGGTAAATTACGGTTTCTGAAAGTAGTTCTCGTTCGCTAAGGACTTCACCTGTTTTGGATAAATTAATCCGATGTAGTTGTGCTGTTATCCCCGACAGCGGTAAGCTATATTGGCTAGTTTTGGAGGGATTTTTGTTTCGATCTTGACAGTGCTTTTTCCGAACGAGAACGGGATTATTTGGTGTTTGAACGCTGTAAATTTGGGGAATTTCTAGAGATAGTTGTCCTTGAAGCTTATAAGTCGTTGTATGTTTTTGGGGGGCGATAATTCTATAGCTGTAATCTGCACTAGAGCGGGGATCGCCAAACTTTCGGAGTTTCACTCTGACTCGATGAAAAATCTGTCCTCGAACGTAACTATTTGCAGATAAAATTGATAATGGTGAGTCTTCACTCCATTCGATAGTAACTACGCGATCGCCTGACAAACCCTCATAAATATCTGTGATTCTGGCGTGAGAACGACAGGCAATGAATTTATTGACCCAGGCTTTCTGCTTTTTGTTTAGTCTGGGTTTTCTATATTTTTTATTTTTTGTCTTCATAGTGCTGCTTTAGTTTTGCTAGTGAAATCTGCATAAATGGAAGACTTATGCAGATTCACTAAGGGGAATATTTAAAAAAGAGATAGCTGTACTTTTCGGATGCCAAGTATTTCAGGTGCAACTAAGTCAAGAATTTCTTGGCGTTTTTGGGCAACAATTTTTAAGTAGTAGCCGCTGGAGTAGGAACCGCAATTGGTTATCCCTTCAATGCCTTGATAGAAAGTGACAACTTCTCCCGTACTGCCCAGACGCAGAAGGTTTTTTTCTCCTTTTTTGATTTTGCGAGTAATTTGTAGTTTAGAGATGGGAAAGCTACCAGAGCTAAGTTGTTCTTTAATAGATTGGTAATACGTCTCTGCTGTTTGGGGATTGCTAAGAAAGTGCGTCAGGTATTGTAGGGGAAATTCCTTTTCTAGTTGCGAGCGATCGCGCTTGCGCCAGATCCCCTTAACAGTGATACTGCCATCATCGTGCCAGAGAATGTAGTTTTTAGCGCCGCGTGAGGGGACGAACATAGCAGTGGCTTGAGTTTCAAGTTCGATGTCGATTCCTTCAGGCATTGCCGCTTGCAGGTTTTGATAAACTTGCACTGGCTGGGGGTGGCTGAAGAAGATACCATCGGTGTCGCTCTCAACTTGGATGCCTCCTTGCTTTTCGATAAATTCGATCGCGAACCGGAGTATGCGCCTGCCGTAGGCGGTGACGAGCGCAGCGGCTTCCATGTCGTTGAAGCTCAGCCCAGAAGTGCCTAAAAAGCCAAATAGGGAGTTGATCGTGACTTTGAGGGCGCTTTGGGCATGACTGGCATCTATGTCTCCAGCTTTTGCCAGTTGCTTGAGCCGGAGCCGTTCTTGGGTCAGATACTCTAGAATGCTCAGTCCCACTCGGCGCGGATCTTTACGAGAGCAGATGCCATACTTGAGCATGATGCTGGGGTACAGGCTAGCTACATCAATTTTGGCAACATTACGGTGCAGTCCTGGAACTGAAATCACCAGACCGCCATCGAAGTGCATTTTCCGGTCGGCTGTCGGTTGAAGGGTAGGGTATTGATTTTCAAGTACCCGCTGCCATTTCGTGCCGTTACCCGTGATGGCGAGTTGTTGCAGGTTCATTCTGGGTACGATCCCAGATTCGTAGTAGTATGAAGGCACAAGCTTGTCAGCGATCAGCTTAGTGTCTTCTAGGTCAAAGATGAGATATTGGCGAATTTTTTCCCAACCTTGACTCTGCGAACCTTGTTGCCAGCATTCTAGAATTTGTTGATATGGCAGAATTAATCGCTCTTGTTGGCGCAGTCCCATTTCTAACACTGCTCGTTTGAGCGAACGAGCGTTGTGAAGGCATTTATTTACATAATCCCATCTGAGAACGCAGATATAAACATCTACGTGTTGGCTACCTTTGACGTACACCTGATGAATTTTTAACGGCTGACCGAATACTTGTGCTGTTTGGATTGTTCGCAACTTGTCTGCAATTTTGAAGGGATGCCGAATGTTGTATTTTTCACATCTAGCGATGATAAAAGGTAGGTCGAATTGCGTGCCGTTAAAGCTAAGAATTACGTCCGCATAACATCCTGAAATGTGCCTGACAAATTTCTGTAATAAAGTACTTTCATCTGATTCCATAAATATTGTGGCTTGCCAATTTTCATCCATGCAACCAATGGCGTATATGCGATCGGTTTGGCTGGAGAGTCCAGAAGTTTCAATATCGATAACCAGTTGCCTGAGCTGATTGTAAGGCATTAGCTCTCGATCGGGTTCCCATCGTTCTTTGGGAGAGCAGTCGGTATAGAAAATATCTAGTTCATTTTCATTTACAACAATCTTACCTTTACTCCTAGTCAACAAATTTCTATGATTGTATTGTTTCATTGCTATGAGTTGTAATAAACTTGATCTATTGTTTAGTTAAATAACTAATAAAAAGTAAGATAAAGGGAAGCAGTTTCAAATAAGGATAGTTTAGCGATATTTAAGCAAAAATTAGTAATAGAATAAGGAAGAATGGATAGCTTATACTCTTGCTGTTTGAGTATTGAAATAAACATTCTTCCGTCCTTGCTAGTCGCTGTCAAAACTAGGCAAAAACTACCGCACCCAGCTTGTCGTTTTGCCTATAGTAGTTAACTGTTTGTTAAGCCGTGCTTCTTCGATCGCCTTGACCCATGCAGGAGCTTTCTTACCATTGACGGTTGCAAGAGCGTTCCATTTCTCCCACAATTCTCTATAGCTTAGGTGTGGTAGTAATTGATGCCCCCAAGCGATCGCGTCACTGGGATACTCCCAACTGTACCAAGGGTCTGCGGTTGGCTTATTGTTTACTGCTAACGATAGAGGGATTTTAGCTAATTCTAGAATTGTGACTTCCAGCCAGAGTTGCGATGATTGTTGTTTCATCTGCCGCGAGCTGGAATTGAGCAGTTTGATGGCATCTTGGATTGAGATTGCTTTCCAGTATTGAACTAAAGGTTGTAATCTCTCCCATTTTTCTGTTGCCTGCCATGCTAGTTCTGTAGCATCAGCGCAGGTTTTGATAACGAGCAGATCTTTGAGTATTCTCAGGATGTCCAGGTAAACGAGCGATGGATCTTTGCCTTGCTCGACGAGTTTTTGAATGATGCGACAACAGGCAGTTACATTTCCCGTGCTGATGTTATCCAACAGATCGAGCAATTCTAGTTCGGGGACAGTACCAGCCATTAGATATACCTGCTCAGCAGCGATCTGCGTGCCAACATTACTCAGTTGATCGAGCAGCGTCAGGGCATCTCGCAGGCAACCATGACTTGTTTGCGCTACGAGTTGCAGTGCCTCTTTTGTAATGTCAATTTGTTCTGCAACGGCGATCGCTTGCAGGTGTTCTGCAATTGTCTTGGGATCGATCTTTCTAAAGTCAAAACGCTGGCATCGAGAGATAATTGTCAGCGGGACTTTATGCACTTCTGTAGTACATAAAACGAATACTACGTTTGATGGCGGCTGTTCTAAAGTTTTGAGTAACGAGTTGAATGCCGCTTGGCTCAAAGAGTGACACTCGTCGAGAATTATAACTTTGTATCGGCTTTCGACAGGTGCAAAACTCGATCTTTCGACGATCTCGCGGATGTTTTCCACGCCGGAGTTACTAGCAGCATCGAGTTCGTTGACATCAAGGGAGTGGCTGGAGGCGATCGCGCGACAAGATTGGCACTGACCGCAGGGTGTCGTGGTGGCTTGGTTGACAGATTGGCAGTTGAGAGATTTAGCCAGAATGCGGGCGGTAGATGTTTTACCAGTACCTCTAGGTCCAACGAACAGGTATGCTGGGGCAATTTTGCCCCCTTTGATGGCGTTAGAAAGGGTGGTAGCGATGATGTCTTGTCCTACCAGTTGTGCCAGAGTTTGGGGGCGGTATTTGAGGTGAATCGGATTGTAAGGAATCATGAGCGAATTTGAGGAAGTGTTTGCTTGAGAAAGCGCTCGATTGTTTGCATCGAGCGCAAGGAGGGCGATCGCCCTGTTAAACTGTTACGGCTGCTTTTGGTTTGCTTTGCCTGTTGCGCTTAGCTTTGGTAGGTTGGGCTGTTTCTGGAGTTTGGGCGCCATTTTCGCTTTCGATTTGTGCTACTGTCTCCACCTCGCTGCTGGATTGCGTTTGGGCTACTTCTGCCGGATTGCTAGCAGGGGTAGTATTTGTATTGGCAGATTTGTCGATTTCATAGCCAGAGGAAATCAACACGGGCATGACGAGGGTAAGTTGGTTGAGGATGCCACCCACAGGGCAGACGATCGCGGGTCTAGACGATTCGTTCGCTTTGATCGCGATTTCATCGGTGGTGACGTATTTTATAGCTTCAGCTAGGTAGGTCAGGTTGAAGCCAATGCCGATCTGTTCGTCCGATGCAGAATTGGCTTTAATAATTACAGATTCGATCGCGTTACCCACATCGGTAGATTCCGTATACAGGGTCAGTTGTTGGTTTTTCACGTCCCAGATAGTCTTGACAGTTTTGCTTTTCTTCTCGGCTAGGGTTGCAACTCTTCTAAGTCCGGTTTCCAGTGCGGCTTTGTCTATGTAGAATTCGTGTTGGAAGCTGGTAGGAATGAGGCTATCGAGCTTGGGAAACTCGCCTTCCAGCAGTCGGGAAGTAATTCTAGTGTTGGGTAAGTTGAATTCTACAAAATTACTGTTGAAGTAGAGAGTGCAAGTACTGTTTTCGCTCTTGGTTGAGAGAATTTTCTCAATTTCTTGCAAGTTTTTGTAGGAGACGGTAAATTCAATATTTTCAGCAATGTCTGCATCGAAAGGTGCCGATACTATTGCCAAGCGATGAGAATCTGTTGCTCCCGCTTGCCAGCGATCGCGCTCGAATTTAAAATTAACACCAGTAATAATGGGTCTAGTTTCGTCTTTACTGGCGGCGAACAAGGTAGCGCGAATCGCAGCAAGGAATTTCTTGACTGGCAAGGTAATGCTTCGCTCTCCGCCGCTGGGCAGTTGTGGAAATTCACTAGGGTTGAAGCTTTGAATTCTGCGCTTGCCGCTGGAGTGGGAGATAATGCAGGTGCGTTCTTCTAATTCAAAGCATAGTTCTCCTTTGAGATAGCCAATCGTGTCTGCCAGCAATTTTCCTGGTAGTGCTGCTACACCTGAAGTTTTTATGTTGGCTTTGGTTTTGCTATGAATGCCGAGGCTGAGATTAAAGCTAGTGGTAGATAAAGTTTGAGTTTCGGCATCAGCGACTAATAGGATTGCGCCGAGAATGGGATCTGTGGGTCGAGTTGGGATGGCAAGGGAAGCAGCATCTAGTAACTGAGATAGTTTGTCTTGTTCGATAGTAAAGTTCATGTTTTATTGGGTGATAGTATTTGACTTTGACTGGGGGAGGTATTGCCTCCCCTAGAGGTGCGTGCTGAAACTTTAGTAAGGCAGCTCGTCTGCGTTAGCAATTACAGCCACAGCTGGCGTGTCGATAGTTGTTGCGTTCGTGCTATCTGAAGCACTTTCAAGCATTCTGTTATGTTCTTGGGTAGTTTTGAGAATGTTGCTAGAGAACTCGTTGCTACTTTGAACTATTGCCCATAGCTCCTCCTCTTTTTGCGGTACGAGGTAATTGCTGAGGTCGTAACCTTGGGGGGCAGGCGTGGCAAAATAAGCGGGAACGGCTACCCATGACTTTTGTTCGCCATCTGGAGGTTCGAGGGATGGCTTGAAGGTGGGATTGAAAACGCCAGCGACGTGAAAGCGTTCGTCTTTAGGTTTATACTGAGTTTTTCTGCGGTTGGCATAGGCAATTTCTAGTTGACGTTTAAACTGCCTGTATGCCTCGCCAAAGCGGACTGCTGCGACTCCTTTGATCGAAAGGATCAGCGGTAGGTCGTGGAGGTTATTGTTGCTTTCGTCTACTAAGTAGATCAAGTAAAAAGTCCGCAGCGTCGCTAAATTGCCTAAGTCCTCATATTTTTTGCGTCCTTCAACGTTCTCGTAGTTAGCAACAAGTTCTCCAGTTTTTCTGATTTCGATACAGCGCGGTGAAGTCCTTAAGATATGCATTCTCGGCGACTGGAGCAGAACGCCTAATTCTGTAGCGCCACTAGAAAACGTATGCTCGTAGGTAGCTTCCGATCCGCGCCAGCCAATTTGCGGTAAGTTTTTGGCTTTAACGAACATGCCAACACTCGCAGGAGATTTGTCATTCAAAACTTGACAGATAGGGAGATCGGTAATTTTGCCGTCGTATTGAGAGGATTCATACTTAACAATGAGATTGTCAAAGTCATCTTCAGTAACGGTATTGTTATCTGATGAGATTGTTGATGTGGCTTGAGTCGTTTGTTTTCGCATATATCCAGAGTAGATATGTCGGTTCGTCAGCACCAACCGAGATTGCAAAGCAATGAGTCGTTGTTTAAAAAATACTCCAGCAATGCTGGAGAGCGATCTTATTTATGAGCTTCAGTCGAATAGTTGACTAAAACTTTCAGGATTTTTACTGCCATTACTCTTGCCAATCGTACAGTCAGCAGGTTTTTCTTGCAGCAGCTTGCTTTCTATTTCTAATTCTTTAGCTCGTTGAAATGCCAAAATACTTCTGATGTGTTGTAGTACGGTAATTAATTCATCTAACTTGCTAATACATTTAGTAGAGAATGAGATAGAAACATTTTCACCATTCTCTAGAAAATAAGCTGTCTGTAACTCTTCGCTACCGTAACTACTAACAACTGTACTGGGGGTTATATTGACATTAAGCGAATGCTTGAATAACATAAGTCTCCTGTTCTGGCTGGTACGTGGATCGATTAGTGAAAATCTATTTGAATTGAGTGCGTAATACTTTAACGTCCGCTCGTCTTTCGTGTAGCGGATAGCATCAGCTTGGATATATTAGTGCCGTTCGCAACTTTCCAGCCTGCATTCTTGCATTTCCCCACCGCCTCATCTAGTTCGGCTCGATTGGGTAAAAACTTGTATCGAATGTAAGGAGCTGTACCACACGCCGGATAGATATAAGTTTGAAATCCATCGCCAATTGCAACATATGTCATGCGTTTGTAGTAAATCATTGTTGCTTTTATCTAGTGAGTGCTAGTTTTTGTGAAAGCGGGTTGAGGTAGTTGTTGCCGTGCGGACAAATTTTGTTGTTTTAGATCTTTGACAGCACATTGCCAAATAATTTGGCTGGAGCATCCCCAAGCCTTACATTCAATTGGTGCAGCCAGTCGTCGGGAGCTTCTAATCACAGCTGCCGTACACAGATGGTTTTCTAGCAAATATTGTTGGAACTTTTCTGCATCTTTAGTTTTGTAAAACCCAAAGTAAGAGACTTTTCTCATCCCGAGTGGATTTGTAATTGTTGCGACTCTTGGCGATAAAATGTTGAGCGTCCATCCATCTGGTGTTAGCTGTACTTTTTTGAGAGCGATTCTTTGGTAGAGCGTGGTATTGTCCATATCTCGTTAGTCACGAGTAGGGAAGATCGGTATTTCCCTACTTCTGTTACGTTCAAATTTCGACTTCGGGAACTGTGGCTAGATATTCTTGAGTGGTAAGTTCACCATTGAGAAACTTTTCGATCTTCAGTTCGCTGGCAGCATCGTCATCAAATTCTGAAAGAGCAGCAGGAACCATATTTTTTTCTGTTTCAGGAAGTTGTGAGAGAATGCCTTCTAATCTCTGCTGAAATTCTTCATGTTGTTGCCTACTATATTCAAAATGATAAATAGGAGCTGACTTGGTGTTAACTAACAAGTAGCTAATACTAATTTGTTC
Organism: Chroococcidiopsis sp. CCALA 051; assembly: GCF_003015105.1. Classification (NCBI taxonomy): domain Bacteria; kingdom Bacillati; phylum Cyanobacteriota; class Cyanophyceae; order Chroococcidiopsidales; family Chroococcidiopsidaceae; genus Chroococcidiopsis; species Chroococcidiopsis sp. CCALA 051. The sequence continues at coordinate 12,503 of NZ_PYCI01000090.1, forward strand.
GGGAGCAAAGCTACTATTTTCTAGCAAGAGAAACAGGCGAAGTTGCGTCTGCCAGCTTTTGAGCAACTGGTGGTAGCTAAGCGGACGATCTTGAATCGACCAAGCTATAGCAATTAGTTGCTCTTTTCTTTCTAAAATCAGGTCGTATTGTGCCACTAACAAGTTGTTGTTAATAAGTTTTTGCAAGCTGACATTCCAGCTTTTAGCGATCGCCGGTGCATTAATAATTGGTTGAACCTTTTCTACCCATGCTTTAAGCTGAGGAGAATTATTTAGCAAGGGTTCCACAGATAGACCCATGCCTATCTGTTGCATAATGAGGTAAAATTGTTTGCTGAGAATGTTTACTCGCTCGCAAAAACCTGGAGTGTAAATACTTTCTCGTTCTAAATCTGGAAATTCCTCCGGAGTAGTTTCTAAAATTTCAAGTAGTTTGTAGTCGATTAAGTTCATCTTTTTCAGTACTAGCATTCAACGGTGAGTGCAAAGCACTACCGTTGTTGGCTTTTGTACTGGATTTTCTTTAAGTTTGAAATTGAGATAAATTGGATGAGGTGATATAAAGGGATTTGCAATTCATCGTTTTGCAATCAAAATACGTGGCGAATCTTCTCAATCCTCCAGTGAATGTGAGTTCTAAAATGTATTGGCTGGCTATTGTCGCGGCAAATTGATTGACGAATAATGCTTGATAGTTACGTAGTAGAATCTCGGCACAAGAGAGGTGAGAACTCGACAGTTCTTCCGGTTGTGCCACGAGTAGTTCTGGGTGGAGCGATGTTGGAGACGGGAGTTGGTAGCAGAGATTGGGGCGTTCGGGGCGATCGAAAGCATGAGATAGATTAAAGTTGGTAGTGGTTCCTAGCAAGACTTGACCGCTAGTTTGGGCATTACCGCAGTCAAGCCAGAAGATGGAAGCTGCTTGCGTTTTTGAATTGTGTTCGAGGCAGCGATCGATCTCTGCTCTGGCTGCGGCATTATCAACGCAGCCGATAATTACAATCAGTGTATTCCATTGCTTTAACCGAGCTACCATCTGATAGTTAAAGGGCTTGTCGATCGCTTTAATGCTAATTCCAAAGGCGCTGCTGTAACGAATTGCTAGTGCTTCTGCTTTATTCATACCAATTTCTTCAGGCAGGAATATTTGTCTGGGAATATTGCCCGACTCTACAGTATCGAAGTCCACAATGTTAACAGATACTTGTTTTTTGGTAACGCTTTGAATTTGACAAACGACTTTGCACAGTTCTCTGATGATACAGCTACCCGTTCCACCAGCACCGACCAGGACAAACTGAATCTGAGTATTTTGAGCCGGAATAATTGGTACTGAATTAGCAAACGATAAGTCGATTGTCATAGGGTAAAAATCCAAGAAATAGGTATGTCGAAGAAGCGATCGTAAACTCCCAATCGCACGCAAATAGAAGGTTTTTCAGGTAAGGAACCGATGACGGCGAAGATTCTGAACTTACCGCTTTCTTCAATGTCGTCTTGAGTTGAAAAGCAAGCTGGCGCTCCTGCATGGCTATGAATTTCGATGAGGGCAGTTTCATAAGTAGAATTAAATGACGATTCCGTTGCTGCAACGCTCGTGCGGCTAGCTGTTTGCGCTGGAACGTGCAGTTGCCATTGGTTGGTATAGCTCAGGTAGAACAAAACTTCTCGCTCGCCTGCTTCGAGGCAAATCTGAATAATTTCTGAGATGGTTGACGCGGGGACTTTTGATGGCACGAGGCGAAAATAAGGCTTGATCTGGGGCAGATTGCCAACGGTACAGCGTGCGATTGCAAGGCATACTTCTAGTTCTGGACGATGCGATCGCAGGAAAACGCCATTACCCGCCATCCAGTATTCTTGTAACTTTCCCGAATAAGGAGGGAGGTTGCTAGTATCGCTGGAGATAATGTTATGGGTGCAAAAGGAGTCGTTCATAGGGCGATCGGGTAACCTGTCAGTAGATTTTGAGTTGCGGCTCAGCATGAGCGCATAGCGCTGTATTCGTTGTTTGGCTGCACGACCGACATGTGCTTTACGGCATATTTGAACGGCTAGGCGTATAGCAGATCGTTGGAGGCAGGCTTGCATCTGCTCTGGTAAGCAGCAGAGCCTTCTTACTACTGGGAGCGGGATATGGTTAACATCCATTAATTTCTCGAAATTTCCTCGCTTGAGGTGACTCACAAGAAATGACATTTGGACAAAAGCGATCGCCATACTGCACTCTCATTAATATGAAAGTCACGACATGGCCTCCGACTACACAAACCTAGTCAAATACTCAGAACCAATTGCCTCTGGCGGCGGCTTTTTGTGGCTTTTGGTAGCGATCTAGGATTATCTTGCACTGCCGCGCAATATTTTGCATAGGTGCAGCGAGCGCAATTTTCCCCCGTTTTTGCTTCCCACAAGTCATCTGTACGCAACCTAAAGGCAAGAGCGCCAATCGTTACTTCTACTAGCTGCTTGTGTTCTGGTGTCGCATCAAATCTCACCTTATCTCCCGTCCGTAGGTACAACAAACTCAACTTCTGTTATTCTTGGCAAACAGACTCAGCAGGACGCAGTTGCAGTGACAGAGCAGCTAGCGTTCGTACTGGAGGCGCTTGGGCGGTTATTATGAGGAATCAGTTTGTAATGAGAATTCAATTCGGTTAATTATGCGGCGAACAGTATCTAGAGCCTGGCTGAAGGAAGGTCGTTCAGTCTCGGTAGCGTAAGACATGCCGACGACGAAATGCTCGTATTCATTTGCATAAATTAAATCGTCTTCTAGACAAAGCAGCATCCTTCGCAAACGCTCTATCGGTGATACTGTTGAAAGATTGAGATCTCGATCTCGTCGTGCATCTTCTGCTAAAAGCAGAACAACTAGATTTGGGAAGTTTTCATATGCACTGATATATTCTTCTAACGCCGTTAGGTCGTGCAGGTGGCGGATGAGTGTCGGATCGTCACCTTTGCTGCCACGCTGTCGCGACAGCACGCGCCAAGTCAAAGCGCTGAGTTTGTCGGCAGCTGTTTCTACGGGCGAGACGCAAGCGATTGAGGTAACTTCAGGACTTTGCCGCATAGCCTGGGCGATGAAGGATTGCAAAGGTCTTTGTTCAAACGGCAGAGCTGGCGGCTTAAAAGTGATTTCTAGTCTGATATGAGGGCGTAGTGCTAGTGCTGGTGCAAAGTTTTGCCGATAAGTCATTTGACAGTTGAAGAAGCGCCCTTGATTGCGGCTTTCAATGTCCTTATCGTCAAGCAGCCAGTCGGGACTGCCCTGGCGGATTGATTCAACGAGCTGGCGGCGGTAATTGCGGCATTCGTTGCGGTTAAAGCCAGTCGCTGGAAGCACAACCTTGAAATCCAGATCTTCGGAAAAACGCTGTATCAAACCATATCCTTTTGACAAGCTGGTGCCGCCGGAGAACACCAGCCGCATCGCAGAATTATTGACGGCATTCAAGGCAGCCACCAGCCGCATGGCGTGCCAGTCTTTTTCAATGAAGGATGCATCTACGCCAAGGTCAGCGGCAAGCAGTTGCACCAGCTCTGGATTAGGAGATGCGTTCAAAGGTTACGTACTTCCCGTCATATCCGATCTGGCGCGCCACGCGCCCTTTGATCCCAACGACTCGCCCAGTTGGAATTTGAGTCGTCTGACCCTCGTTATAAGCTCGATCGTAGCTTGAGAGAGCCACTTCCACCTTCAGTTTCTTCAACGCTTCGGTTGCTAAGTCACGCAGTCCTTTTCGGGGGACTGCACGGTTTGACAAGGGCGAGACAGATGCTTTGGCGTAAAGACCGTAGCCAATTTTCACCAGCTTGCCTTTTACCACTAATTGGCGGAGACTGCGACCAACTTGGTCGTAATCCGCCAGATCGTCAAAGTCCTTACGCATGAAGACCTCACCTTTACTACGCCCAATGCGGGAGGCGATTCGGTCTTCTAAAGTATTAGAATTTCTCATCGCGTCCTTCCCAAGCAGGAGTTTGGCAAAAATACGACATTTATATCTTACCAAAATACGACAAATTTTTTCCTTAATTTAATAGGGGCAAATAAATTCATCCATTTGCAAAAGAAACGAGCGACACAAACAGCAAATTTTTCACTGGCTCGCTCTATGGCAACTGCTCGCTTTCTACGATGCCAGCAGGGGTGGAGAACTGCTGGCAACAATCTATATCTGCCTAAATTTACTCAAATCTAAACAGAGTTAACTCTTGCAACACTTGGTTCCCTATCTAGGGCAAGCTCTCACAAGCTACTCCATCACGGTCGCGGCTAATTTTCTTTACCTGCTGCACAGCACGCTGGTAAAAGCTACCGAGCGCCTGTTTCTGACTTGCTCTCCCCAAGGCTTCTGAACCAGTTCAGGACTGTGGATACACCCCACCGAATCTTATCTTATAGTGATTGTCTTTCCCTGAGTGCGAAAGCTTAACGTGTTACCATCACCCACCCTAACTACCGTAGGTAAAGCATTAGGTAAAGCATTTTGTGTTCCTGCTGCAACGAGAACTACCAGCAGAGAGAAAATAAATAAGAGTAGCGCTTTCATACGGGGAGCGAAAATTCTCCCTGTTATGCTTCTCTATGTAGCTTGTTGAGGAAACTTTTGTTCGTTCGCTAAATTCACTAGATAAACAAATATTAATTAATGCTAAAAGAGCCTCTCCAGCTTTTGAATATCAGTTACCCTCTTGTCAGTTATCATCACTAACTTTATGTCAACGGTAATTATTCAAGCCAAATCGAGCGACATTCTTACAACGGCAAGGAATTTCTGCTGGTTCGACTAAGCTAGCACGGGTTCGAGCTTCAAGCAGTTCATCTCTAACCGATCGTCCTGTGGCAACACGATCTATTGGAGTTTAGAGCAACTAGAACAAGTATTTAACTAAATCGATGCTCGTTGGGAAAAATCGAGCTAATCAAAAATTAGCAGTGAAGTGCAAAAAGTTGAGGAAGTTGAGGGAACAATGAAAGTGAGATTGAAATGAAGTCCGCGATCGCTTTCAAACAATTAATGTATGAAACTTGAGGATATTTCTCAGTTTTTTACAGCTGGGCCGCCGATTTATTTAAGAATCGAACAGGCAGTTTGTTACGTGCTGTCGGTTCTGCTTGCTGAGGAATCTTATGGGACTCGGCTGATTCAAAAGCTAGAGTCCGAATACCCTCACTACCGTCTTTCCGATACAGTGCTGTACGCGGCGCTTTCATTTCTGGAAGCAGAAAGTGCGTAAGCGTTGCTGAACGAAGTTATCGCTTCTCGTTGGCAAAAAGTAGATAGATGGGCGCGGTCGTCCGAGGCGGATGTATTCGGTCAGCCCCGAATGGCTTGATAAGGCACAAAAACTAGCCGAAGAGTGGACGAATAGCGTTACCCAACAACCCCAAGTGTCTACAGATGTTGCCGTGTGATAATGCAGCAACCCCAGAGATAAACCCGTTAGAAGAACGCGCATCTATGCGACCATCCCATCTCAAACATCTCAACTATTCAATTATTTGACGCTGCCAGAACCAACACGCGCATCACAAAGCAACCACCCACTACCTAGGAGGCGATCGCGCTTGAAAAACTCACCACACAACCCACTACCACAAAACTCCCGATCGCAAAATTCATCACCGCCCGTCACCCGTTGGGAACTGATTGACGCGATCTCCAAACTCTACGTCATTGGGGACGAGCCAAGTCAATTGAGAAGTACTCTCAACAAATCTAGGAAGCGTTGTTGAGAGTAGTTGCGACAATCTGATTCAAGCTGTTTAGGAGTCTAGGTTTGAGCTATTTGTTTTGACTTGACGAAATACCGAAAACATCAAGTCACTCTTTGCCGTAGGATAGTAATTGTGAAGTAAATCTAAACTCAAACTCACAAGTGAAGATCAAAGGCAACGGACGCGCTAAGATCCTGACTCAAGCCGAACTGGAACGCTTATTTACACGCGGCTTCCTCACCTCTAGAGACAAGCTGTTATTCGCGATCGCTTATTACTGCGCTTGTCGCATCAGTGAAGTGCTGGCGCTCACGGCTGAAGATTTAGCGGGTAGTGTGGTGACGCTGCGTAAATCTACCACCAAGGGCAAGATTGCCACGCGCACTCTGCCTTCACACCCAAAGCTACAGGGATATTTAGCAGCTTACGATCCACCGTCTGGTCTGTTATTTCCAGGACGCAATGGAGACAAGCCACTCACCAGAGCAGCTGCCGATCTGATCCTCAGAGCTGCTTGCCAGCGAGCGAGGATTAGAGGTGCTTCGACTCATTCATTTCGCCGCACAGCACTCACGAGTATGTCTAATGCTAACGTGCCGATCCGCGTGATTCAGGAAATATCGGGACACAAATCGCTCACAGCTCTTCAGCGTTATCTAGAGGTGAAGCCAGATCAGGTAGAGTCGGCGATCTCTTTGTTAGTTTAGTTTACGCTCTGGCGCTTAGTATTACAGTTGTAGATAAGTTAAACTAGATTGATAAGTAAATACAGTTTAGCAATGCTCGACACATCCAAGGTGTTTCTAACAGGTGTTGCGTTAGAAGCCCTGTCCGAATGGAGTGGTACTCTCAAGACATTTCAGCAAAAACTGGGCAAGCACTTTGCTCGTGCTGAAGCGCGCCTTGCAGCCTTCGACTATATCCAGGCACTACTAAGCTCGGTTGAGCGGAAGAATGGATGGCAAATGGCAGAACAGGTAGGACACAATAGCCCATACCGTTTGCAACATTTACTAGGTCGAGCAGCCTGGGATGCCGATGCTGTATGTAACGAGGTTCGTTCATATGTTGTGGAACATCTTGGCAATCACGCGGCGATCTTAGCAGTGGATGAAACGGGGTTCATTAAACAAGGGCAACAGTCTGTTGGAGTACAAGTGCAATATTGCGGTAGTACTGGGCATATGGAAAATTGTCAAGTTGGCGTGTTTCTCGCGTACATCAGCCCTCACGGACACAGCCTGATTGACCGAAGATTGTACCTACCGCAGTCTTGGGCAAGTGATAGCGCAAAACGGGCAAAAACAGGTGTTCCAGAATCGGTTGAGTTTACCACCAAACCGATGCTGGCACGAGCGATGCTCGAATCAGCGTTTGATGCAGGAATAAGTCCTGCCTGGGTCGTTGCTGATGAGGTGTACGGCAGTGATGGCAAATTTTGGTGGTGGCTAGAACAAGAATACCAACAAGCCTACTTACTCACAGTTGGGGTGAAGCAATCAGTGACCATCGGTTGGCAGCAGCATCGTGCTGGAGATTTAGCGACATCCCTTAGCCCAGAGGACTGGCAGCGACTCAGTTGTGGCTTGGGAACAAAGGGCGAACGCTACTACGATTGGGCAAGAATTGAAGTGAATTGTTGCAACGACCACGACTTCAAACGCTGGCTGTTATTTCGTCGCAACCTGAACGCTCCCGACGATCCACGTTCCATCACGTACTACCAAGTCTATGCACCTGCCGATACTTCGTTAGATACAATGGCAACGGTTGCCGGACAACGATGGCGTATCGAAGAGTGCTTCAAAATTGCCAAAGACCAATTAGGTTTGGGTGAATACGAAGTTCGCTCTTGGCATGGTTGGCTACGTCACATGACCCTGGTGTTGGCTGCTCAAGCATTTCTGGTTGTGTTGCGTCATCAGACAGAACCTCTAGTCAATGCCCAAAAAAACTGGACGATGCCTTCAAACAGCAACAGTCTCGCCCAGTTCAAAGCGATGCGAGGGCTTTAATTCCCTTGAGTCTGCCAGAGATGCGGCGATGGTTGTACAGATTACTGTTTCCCACGGCTTGGCGACTTGAGCATATCCTACATTGGTCATTTTGGCGACGCGCTCATCAAGCGACCGCACGTTATTGGCATTATCAAAAACGAGCTTGTCTCTCATCCATGTAAGTACAACTGTAATACTTAGCCATCCGAATAGTTCGTCTGCTGTGAGTTGCATAGCTACTAAATCGGGAACGGGTAGAACTTGAGTAGGTTCTTGTAACAGTTGCGGTTGCTGTCCTAGCGGGTAAACTAAAAGCGATCGCTCGTCAGGATCGACTAGCCATCCCATTTTGCTACCGTGACCCAGACAATGAAGAATATTCCCAGTTACCTTAGTTTGGCTTTGGTCTGGGGAGAGAATTTCTATCGTCCAGTCTGGAGCAGCCTGAAATACATTAGCAACGTCTCCATTTTCATCTACGGGAATTCTATCCCAGGCAAACACGGCTACATCTGGTACGATTGAGCGATCGCCGAAGGTACAACGTAGTTCGGGAAAAGCGAGTGCTATTCGTTGCGGTTCAGCTACTGCATTGATTGCTGTGACGAGTCTTCCTTGTAACCTACTATGTTTTCCTTGAGGCATTGGTTTTTGAATAATTCGTCCGTCAATATACTCGCTAGCTGGTTTAGTTTCTGGTAGCTTCAGAAACTTTTCTAAAGTCATTTCTACTGCTATCTGTGCCATGCTGTACTCCTAGTAATAGCAATATCTGCTTTATTTGCGATCGCTAAACTTGAATTATGTCGAAGGTATCGCGATCGCCAAGGTAATAAAATCGTAAAAAATCTCAGTTCTAAATCTTGTTGTCGATATTTTTCTAGTAGGATTTACTGGGATTCTCTAGCTAGTTCATTACTTGAATTACATACATTATTGACGACTATTTTTGTCTGCTTAAGTGCTTCCATTAAAACTGCACCAGCGCCAAAACTATCATATGGAGTTGGTAATTCATAGGTTTTGAAGGTTTCTAAGGGCGCAATATCTTTTACCACATCTAAATCTTCTGCTAAAATCCGAATCAGCTTAAGTTTTTCTGTTGCAGAGAGCTGTTGGATAGCAGGCAATAATTCAGCTAATGTCATAATATATGCTTCTGGATTTCAAAGCTTATACTTACTATTTTACCAAAGCTATTACAAATATAAGAGAGCGATCGCAAAAGTCGATATACTTCCCTAAAAGCGATAACTCCGTTAAGCTTCGCGCTTCGCATTTTTGGCACATATTAAATCAAAAGTAGTCGTCAGATTAAAACCTACGACTACAAAAGTAAAATCTATTTATGCAAACTAGAGAAGATTATGCATCTACTTAAAAGGATTTACAATCGTCAGTCGTCGCTCGATAACTAGATTATCTTGCATATCTTCTGAATACAGAATATCAGCATTTGCAAATAAGGCAGTAGCAACAATCAAACCATCCCAAAATGACAAGCTGTAGCGACTTCGTAAATCAGAAGCATTTATAAGAATGTCGCTAGTTAACTTAACTACAGCAACTCGGTTATAGAAAGATTGAATAACTTGCTGGATTTGTTCCTCTTTAAATGCAGCTTTCCTAAGTAATACAGAACAAGTTTCATTTATAACTTGAGTACTGACAATACCATTGACGTTATTAGTTAACGCGATCGCAGTAGATCGTTTTCTAACCTCAATAGCCTCGTTAGAATTTGGATCGGTAGTTAAACGGTAAAGCCAAACATTAGAATCAATAAAACAAAGTGGCTCGTCCATCATTTATCGCTCGTGCATTTCTTCTCGCGAAATTGTGCGAATTCCTGAAATTGAAACAGGATTTTGTGCTAGCTCATCCATGATATCGAATGGAGTTGTTTGTTTTCTAGACTGCTTCAATATAACAATCTTTACAGTAGCAACTTCTGATAATTCTTGCCGATATTCTTCAGGAATAACAATATTGCCATTTTCAACTTTGGCTTGAAATTCAACGCTAGACACGTTCAATCCTCCCAGGCACTATACTACTTCCTGTTCTCAGCATAACCGATCGCCTGAGAGCGCGATCGCACAAGCTGACATACTCCCCCAAAAGCAATCGCGTTTTTGGTATATATCAAAAGTAGCCGTAAGGTTAAGACCTACGGCTACATGAATAAATCTGCCTACGTATACTAGAGAAAATTTTATATTCTCCAATCTGTATATTTAGGTTTTGTTAACCAGATAATTTAAAATATACGCTTTTGCCACCAAGGAGTATTTTCTATGTCACTTCGGAGACTTTGGATTACCTGTTGAAGTTCTTGAATATCATCAAGTATGTTTTCTTTGTACAAGAAACTTATTGCTTTTTGCAAATCTTCGACAGCCTCTTCTTTATCTCCTTTTTCAGCTCGTGCATAACCACGTTGAATATATGCATTTGTACATTCAGAGTCGAGTTTAATAACTTTGTTGAAATCGGCAATGGCTCCTCGAAAATTACCTTGCTCACTACGGACACATCCACGCGCAAAGTATGCATCAATACAGCCACGTTGAATTGAAATAATCTGATCGTAATCTGAAATTGCTTTATCGTACTTTTTTAATTCTGTATAAGAGTAAGCTCTGCTAAAATAGACATCAATATTGTGACTGTCAATACTAATTGATTTATCCAAGTCTTGGATTGCTCTTTGATAATCTTTTAATTCAGCAAAAACATCACCGCGCTGAAAGTATGAATTAGGATCGCTAGGATTAAACTTAATGACTTGGGTAAAATCTGCAATCGCTCCTTTGAAGTCTTCTAATTCTGAACGTAGACAACCTCGAATGCTATATGCCTCAACGCAGTCAGGATTTATTTCAATAACTTTGTTGTAGTCTGTAATTGCATTTTTATAGTTTTCTAGCGATACATACGCATTACCTCTTGCAAAATAGATACTAGCGTCAGTAGGATCGAGTTCAATACTCTTCGTAAAATCTGAAATTGCGGCTTTGTAATTTTCTTGAGAAAGCAGAATGTATCCTCGATTTAAATAAGCATCAACATAGTTAGGTGCAAGTTGTATTGCATAAGTGTACTCTGTTACTGCTCTTTGATAGTCGCCAGTATCGGAAAGTATACACCCTCGTAAAAAATAAGCATCTGCATATTGAGGATTAATTGCTATAGCTTGAGAAAAGTCTTCAAAAGCCTCTGTGTATTGACCGTTTTGAAGTTTTTCTATTCCCTGATTTAAACAATCTTCTTCGCTTCTAAATCCATCGAGAAAACTAGAAAAAACTCCCGCAATCCCTTGAGCAATATTTCCAGCAATTAAGCCTGCACCTTGAGCAGTTTTCTTAACTGCTGACTCACCTTTAGCACCAGCTTTTGCTCCAATTGCTAAAGCAATAGGTATTGCCAGAGGAGCAGTAAGACCCAGACTTCCAATTGTCGCCAAAGCTCCCACAGCCCCTATAGCAGATCCTACTATGTTTTTGGGAATTAATTCATCATTTCCAATTGCATCTATAGATGCTTCAACAATAAATTCTGGTAAGGTCATCGTATTCTCTTCAAAATATTAGGAATTACTTTTAAGCATCTGCATATTGAGTGCTTTTGTACTTGGTCAAACAAGCCTCATACATCTGCTCTACTTAGAGTACCCATTTGAATAAGTAATTTCGCAAATTTTAAGGAAAACAATTATCTTTCCATTATTAGCGATTACCAAATCTCAAGGTTTTGAAAAAATTTTATTTGAGCGATTGTATGATATTAGTAATAAAGCTCTAATGCCATCAGTGAAAACCAGGAATTCCATCAAATATTATTAAAGTTTCTAGTAAAAAATTTTCCGAAGATAAATTTTGTATAAATTGATTCAGAATCTTTTCAATCGCCTGGTTCCAAACCAACTGGATTAAGTAAATCTGCCCACCAAATCTCGCCGCGATACACTACCAATCCTCAAGCGGTAGAGACATATATTGCATTTTTTCCATCACTGGATCTAACTCTGAAGTCTCTTTAGAATAAACTTCGTTCAGTTTCACTAAAATTTGTTCTTTGTTATATCGTCGCAAATATGCTTTCAATGCTTCAGTATAAAGTTCGCTCCGAGATATTCCTAATTGTTGAGCCAGTGCTTCAGCCTGTTCAAAAATTGCATCTGGAAGAGAAATAGCGGTTTTCACAACTAACTCCTCAAGTAGTCGATTTATCTCAGTTATACCAGTTTCATACTCTAAACTGCTAAGACAAAGATGTTGTTTCACATTTGATTCGCTCATTCGACAGAAGACAAAAGCCTTACATGAACTACATTTTCACTTTTTGACTTTTAACTTTTGATTTTTGACTTGCTTAGCACCTGTAACCCGTATTCCGCTACACTACATTGATGCTGCCCTCATAGCCCATCCATGTCAGACTCCCAAAGCATTAGTGCTGCTGTCGCTAAACTCTACGATACTTATCCCTTTCCTCCAGAACCGCTACTTGACGAACCGCCCCCTGGCTATAACTGGCGCTGGAATTGGCTAGCCGCTTATAGCTTCTGTACCGGACAAAAACCGCAAAAACAAAATATCCGCATTCTCGATGCTGGCTGCGGTACGGGGGTAGGAACGGAATATTTGGTTCACCTCAACTCACACGCCCAAGTTGTAGGAATCGATTTGAGTGCGGGTGCTTTGGCTGTGGCACGGGAACGCTGTCAGCGATCGGGTGCAAATCGCGTGGAATTTCATCACCTGAGTTTGTACGACGCAGAACAGCTACCAGGCGAATTTGATTTAATTAATTGTGTAGGCGTACTGCACCACTTACCCGATCCGATACGCGGGATTCAAGCCATTGCATCTAAACTAGCCCCAGGTGGAATCATGCACATCTTCGTGTATGGAGAATTGGGGCGCTGGGAAATCAAATTAATGCAACAGGCGATCGCACTCCTGCAAAATGACAAACAGGGCGATTATCGCGATGGCGTACAAATTGGTAGAAAACTATTCGCTTCTTTACCAGAAAACAATCGTCTTGTCAAACGCGAAAAAGAGCGGTGGGCAATGGAAAATCAGCGAGATGAATGTTTTGCAGACATGTACGTTCATCCCCAAGAGATTGACTACAATATTGATACATTATTCGATTTAATTGATGCTTCTGGACTAACTTTCTTAGGCTTTTCTAATCCGAATTTCTGGCAATTAGAGCGACTTTTGGGCAAAGATCCGACATTAATGGAAAGAGCAAGCGGATTGAGCGATCGCCACACATATCGTTTAATCGAACTATTAGATCCAGAAGTTACCCATTACGAATTTTTCTTAGGTCGTCCACCGCTACCGCAAGCCGATTGGTCGTTAGATGCAGCCCTACTCGCAGCCATTCCCGAACTGAATCCTTGTATAGACGGCTTTCCGAGTCGCTGCTTGTTTAACTACGACTACCAAATCGTTAACTTAACAGAATCAGAACTGGAATTTCTACAGGCTTGCGATCGCAAGTTAACAATAGGTGAAATTTTAGCTAACGTAGAACTGGGGTTGGAGGGAGTGCGATCGCTCCTTTCCCAACAACTCATCATACTTTCGCCTGGTTAACTCTTTTTTAAGTATTGTTACCGCAACGTGGTATGATTCTACGTGGCTCATCAGAGTCGAAACATTAGCGTCAGCGTCATTTGCGAGTTTCTGTGAACTTGTCAGACGAATCAACAACACCAACACCTGCAATTGAGGAATCTCAACCTGGTTCCACTACCACACAACAAAAGACTTCCTCAATGCAAGAGTTCTATCAACTCTTCCAAGGATTACTGTCAATCACCCTTGGATTGACGGGGGTTATTTTTATCTCTGTGTGGATTTTCTATTCCCTCAACACTGCCCTGAACTATTTGCTCGGAGCAGTCACAGGTATGGTTTACTTAAAAATGTTGGCTAGAGATGTCGAGCGGCTAGGTCAAGAAAAAAGACAACTGAGTAAATCTCGGTTTGCCATATTTATTGGGGTGATTGTAGTCGCAACTCAATTGCGTCAACTACAGATTCTACCGATATTTTTGGGGTTTCTGACTTACAAAGCCACGCTGATCTTCTATACGATTCAATCTGCTTTCATTCCTAACTCTAAATAAGTTAGGAAACCGCAAAATTAATCGCCCCATTCTCGCTTTTTGGGAAAACTGCTTGAATGCAAATGCTTAGCGTCACAAACACCTTTAATTTATTCCCTCTTGCCTCGTTGGAAGTAGGTCAACATTTTTTATGGCAATTGGGCAATCTCAAAATTCATGGGCAAGTTTTTCTCACCTCGTGGTTTGTGATTGGCATTCTAGTAGTTGCTTCGATAGCAGCTACTCGGAACATCCAGAAAGTCCCTAGTGGTATCCAAAATTTAATGGAATACGCGCTAGAATTCATTCGGGATTTGACCAAGAATCAGATTGGTGAGAAAGAGTATCGTCCTTGGGTTCCATTTATTGGCACGCTATTTCTGTTTATTTTCGTATCGAATTGGTCTGGTGCTTTAATTCCCTGGCGGTTGATTAAGTTGCCATCAGGTGAATTAGCCGCTCCAACTAACGATATTAATACAACAGTAGCGCTGGCGTTGTTAACTTCTTTAGCGTACTTTTACGCGGGTTTTAGCAAACGCGGTTTAGGGTACTTTAAAAAGTATATTGAGCCAACGCCAATTCTGTTACCGATCGCAATTTTGGAAGATTTCACCAAACCTCTTTCCCTAAGCTTCCGACTATTTGGTAACATTTTAGCGGATGAATTAGTAGTAGCGGTTTTAGTTCTACTCGTACCTCTGTTTGTACCTCTGCCAGTGATGGCATTAGGTTTGTTTACTAGTGCGATCCAAGCCCTGGTTTTTGCTACCCTCGCAGCAGCATACATTCATGAGGCGATGGAGGGTCATGGTGGTGAAGAACATGAGGCTCATTAGAGCAACTCATGATGAAGTCAGAAAGTCGGAAGTCAGAGTTAATTGATAACTGACAACTGAAAAGAAAGTTTGTTGTGTACTCAAAGTAAGGAAAATCAAGATGGATCCATTAGTTTCTGCTGCTTCAGTTCTAGCTGCCGCATTAGCAATCGGTTTAGCTGCAATCGGTCCTGGTATCGGACAAGGAAATGCTGCGGGTCAAGCAGTAGAAGGTATTGCTCGTCAACCCGAAGCAGAAGGGAAAATTCGCGGTACTCTGCTGTTGACTCTCGCATTCATGGAATCGCTAACCATTTACGGTCTGGTAATTGCCCTAGTATTACTGTTTGCTAACCCCTTTTCCTAAAACCTAAATTCTTATCTTTGTAGAGACGTTCTTAAGAGCGTCTCTACAACTGAGTGAGAACTTTTTTCAATCGGATCGCGTGTAAATTGCCTCTCAAACAACAGAGGATTTTTAGAATATGAAAGGGTGGATGATGTTGCTTGGCATGAAAACAGCCATTCAAGCCAGAGGGGAGAAATAATGTTTGATTTTGATGCTACCTTGCCCTTAATGGCGTTGCAGTTCCTACTGTTGGCATCTGTATTGAATGTCATTTTCTACAAGCCACTAACAAAGGCACTGGACGACCGCGATAATTACGTCCGCACGAATAATGTTGAAGCAAAAGAACGTTTGGCGAAAGCAGAGCGATTAGCAAAAGAATACGAGCAGCAAATAGCAGATGCTCGTCGTCAATCGCAAAAAGTTGTTGCCGACGCTCAAGCAGATGCACAAAGAATAGCGGCGGAAAAAATAGCAGAGGCACAAAAAGAAGCCCAAGCACAACGAGAACAAGCAGCTCAAGAAATTGAGCAACAACGACAAGCAGCTATGGCTTCGTTGCAGCAACAGGTAGATGCCCTCAGTCGCCAAATCGTAGAAAAGCTGTTAGGAACAGTAACCAGTTAAACAGTGACCAGTGACCAGTGACCAGTAACCAGTGAATTCTAACTTCTGACTCCTGATTTCTGATAACTGACAACTATGTACAGACGTTACATGTAACGTCTCTACACTGA
>NZ_PYCI01000091.1:0-27611 GCF_003015105.1 Chroococcidiopsis sp. CCALA 051
AATTTGTTGTGCTTTAGATAAATGATTCAGGTTCACGTTAGTTTTCAGCAGATTGTCTCATCAAGATCTTCATCCTACTTTATCTTCGACTTCTGTTCACGATTTATTTAGACTCGCTATATAAGCTTTTTTTCATAGCCGATCGCCATACTATTTCAGTATTAAATACAGATAGCGATCGCTAAAGAAATATAGCTTTAACTACGAAAATTACGCTCCCGAAATAAAGATTTTGCGCTGCTGAAACTCTCCTACTTGAGCAAAGCGTAAAAAAGTATTTTCTTACTCTGGGCAGCGTTCTTCACTCGTACCGAGTAAGACTGTACGACTACCTGCTGAGGGACAATCTCTAACAGCGGCGTGTTTGAAATCACGGCTGAAGGTCTTGTAAATATCATCGATCGTGTCTGCCGATCGCGGTCTTTTTTCTGGCATTCCCTGGCTGACAATAGCAGGCTGCACGGGAGGCGGCTCAAATTTGATATAGGGAAACACGCCTGCAAGAGGCTGAATTTTTTTCGCTTCTTCGGTGAGGTCGGAAACTCGAATTCCCAAATTGAATTTACTTTGAATCGCAGTTTGAGCTATGGAGTTTCCTGCCATTAGGGAAGCTACTAAAGTTCCTGGTACGGAGACACTAGTTGCTTCACCTGCGCGTCCGTGAATTCCAACTAACTCGCCGCGATCGTTAAAAACGGGACCCCCACTCATACCCCGCTGCGTTTCACAACTGTATTGAATGCTGTAACCTCCATCCGTAGTGCGAGGGGTAATTCTAATCACTTCACCAGGAGCAAATAACCTTTGCCGTCGCGCCGTTTCATCTCCAGGATCGGGCCAGCCAGAGACAAAAGCTCGTTCGCCTTGGTTAGGGCTACCTGGTAGGTTTGCTAAAGGATAGTTCTTGTCACTCTTAAATTGGACGATCGCGACATCAAGCCCTTGAATAGTTTCGCCACTTTCGCCCTGTTCTTTTCCCATTGGGACGATATTCGATCGCGTACTTTCGTCGTCTACGGGATAAACTTCGCCATCAAAGGTACGTACCCCGTAAAAACCACCTCGACCGCGGACAACGTGCAAGTTAGTCGCCACGTAGTAAATGTTGCCGCGCTTAGCGATAATGACTCCAGAACCTGGGTTAAACTCACGTCGAGCTTCAACATCACCTTTTTGCAGGTCTTGACCGACAACCACTGTTGTTTGGGAGGCGATCGCGTCAATTTCCGTTTGATTCAACGTTTTGGAATCAGTAACAGGCTGAGTTTGCTGGGCGATCGCATCTGCTTGTACCGTGAGTCCTGTCATCTTGCTAGTAAAAGCGATCGTCGTCGCAGCAGTGACAACTCCGGCTATAAAAATTGTATATTTTAAATTTCGAGTTTGAAAAAACTTTTTCCAGCCATTCATAATAAAGTCAAAAGTTAAAAGCTAAAAGTGAAAACTGAGGAGTCAGAAGAATATAAATACCAACACGCACCACTCACCACTGCCAATCACCTACTACCCATTACCCATTACCAATAACAATTTAGATCTCATTTTGCGATTGAGGTTGAGCCAAGTTTTTGTCAACTTGATGCTGAAAAGCAGCAATTGGAATCGCCCAACTCAGCGCTTCCATTTGATTAAATAGTTCTACCGATGGCTTTGTACCATCGGCAAATGTAAACACATCAATGCCTTGAAGTGGATATTTCAAACGACCGTTGATCCCGATCAGTTCTCCTTTTTGATTCAAAACAGGTCCACCGCTCATCCCTTGTTCGACTTCGTTGGTGTAACCTAAACTGTATCCTTCTGGTAAAGTTCGCTCTAAGAGTAAAGCAACAGTTCCCGTTGTCAGCCGAAATGCTTTCATTCCCCAGTTACGTGTTTCTTCAACACGACTTTTATTGAGGAATTGATAATTGGGAAAACCAGATGCATAGACGCGATCGCCTTTTGTTAAGGCAAGTGAATTTCCTAAGACAGCAACACGATAGGATTTAGGGCTATCAAATTGTAGTAAGGCAAGATCGACACCTGTTAAAGTCTGCGTCAAGCGGCGGGCTGGATGAGTCGCGCCGTCAGCAGTGAGAATGGTATATTCGCCCTTCTGACTACCTGCTACTACATGGTCGCAGGTGAGAACGGTGTATGTCTGAGCCTGACGTTGTACGATCGCCCCAGAACCCATACTTGTTTTTGTCAATACTCTGACTGTCACTTGTTGAGCAACTTCTACTATTGCCGAACTTTTTACTGGATCTACAGGTGTTGTAGTCGCAATTTTTTCAGTACTAGCATCAGATTTTGTATTCGGTTTTGATGGCATAAACCATAAGAATGCAGCGATCGCCAGCAGTCCGAGGTTAAATAAGACAATAGTGGCTGATGATAATTTCACTGTCACTGCATCCCAATTCCAATCGCTCGATCGACTGTCATGCGTGAATTACGAGGTTCGAGTTGGCGATCGCTCTCAATCTCTACTACTCATGCATTTACCTTATTCCGCTGACAACGCTCGCTCAATTTCTTCTCCAAAAGGTGCATAATATTGTGGCGCACTTTGTTGGACTGCCGTACCCGTTCCTTTCAGGCTGAAAGTCACTAATTGTTCGAGAATTTGGCGTTCTTTGCCTCGATCTGATTCGCGCAATGTCATTAGAATATTTTTCCGGTTGCAGATTTCGTTTCGACTGCCAACATAGCAAATGACTGGTTTGCTGTTAACTCGTCCGTATGTCAGTTGCAAGTTTCTCAGCTTCCCGCCTTTGGCTGCTACAACCTCACTCAAGCGATCGCTAACTATTTTACAACGCTCGTGCGGCGTGTATTGCGTCCCAAATTCATTGCTGTTCCAGGTAATCACTGGTGCTGTGATCCGTTCGCCGCGTTTGGCGATCGTGGCATAGCCCTGACCTGAAGCTATGCAATGGAAAGTTGTCGCACCCCCAGCGCTAGCTACTGCTTCTGCTCGGACGAACTCGTTAGCTATTCCGATCCCACTTATAACTGCGATCGCTGTTGCTAAATATTTAGTAAATTTTTTTAAATTTTTAGTTGTGTGATTGCCTATCATCGCTCGTACCTCAAGGGCAGTTAAAATTTCAATTACATTCACAGTCAGCTCAAGTACCCTGAACTTGACAAGTCTGCTTGACGAGACTAGCGTATTTGAACTATACCGCGATCTACATCCAAATATGCTACGATTCCGGTCAATTTTTGAAAAAAAATATAAAATTATACTTCAACAGCTATTTTGTATACGGAACATACTTATAAAAACACTTCATATACGTACTAAAGAAGTCAAAAGTTAAAAGTTAAAAGTCAAAAGTCGGGAAAGAGTGGTGCGAGATCGTTCTCCCCCAGTTTCCCCAACTCCTCCAACTTCCTCCTGCTCATGCGCTCCCTACTTAACCGTCAAATCTCCGACCAGTCTTGAATCAGGATTTGAGCTTGGGAATAGAGAGGACTGTCTTGAGGAATTTGTCTGGCAATAGCGATCGCTTCAGCAAAGTTACTACTTCCTGCGAGTTGCTTGGCATGTTCGAGATGACACTCATTTAGTATTGCCTGCGCTTCGGCGTAAACTGCTGAATCGCGGGTAACTGTCTCAGCTCTACTCGCACAAGCTTCGTATCGTGCTTGATGTTTTAAAGTTTGAATTTCATCGATAACTTGAGCTGTCAAACGAAACTGAATGTATGAATAAACTACTGCTCCCAGTGCCACAATACCAACACCAATAGCCGCACCGACAAAAAATAAAGTAGAGGTGGATAAGCGGCGATGACGCGCTGGTGGAGATATTAAAATTGAATCGTCCGTGCTGGAATTAGCTAGATTACTCTGCTGTGCGGCAGGGAACTGAACGTTTGCCCGAACTTCTTGCTTATGTGGAGGTAACAAGGTGTCTGGCAGCGATGTCGGAGGAATGACTTCTGTTTCTGTTGGCTGTGGAGGTATGTAGGCTCTAGTCGTTGCCACGTCAGGTGTGACAGGAACAGATGGTTGTGGGTGCGTGGGTGCAGGTGGAGATGGATGAAGAGAATTATCGATCGCTGCTTCAGGCTTGTGGGTAATAGTAGCTTTTAATACTTGTTTTAATTGCTCTACGGAGGCAAAGCGATCGTTAGGGGATTTTTGCAAGCACTGCATGACAGCTGCTTCTAGTTGCGGCGATAAATTTTCGCAACCAGGCTGTAACCTGATGGGAACCGGTGGTTTTGTCTTGTGTGCCATTGCCCAACCCATGCCCGTAATCGAATAGGCTTGAGCGCCAAAACCAAATGGATCTGTGCCGCTGAGGAGTTCGTAGAGGATGACACCCAAGCTGTAGATATCTGCTCTTGCGTCTATAGTGTTGGCAGCCCGCAACTGTTCTGGAGCAGCATAGCGAAACGTGCCGATAAATCCATAAGTCAGATTCGTGCGATCGATCGATTCATCGCGGATTTTGGCAATTCCAAAGTCCAGAATCTTCACCAATTCTCCCAATGCTGTAGGCACGACAAATATATTGTCTGGTTTGAGATCGCGGTGAACTACCTTGACGTGTTCGCTGGCTGTCGCTCCACTCCACCAGAGATCGATGCCTGAGTGAGCTAGACGCAATCCTTCACAAACCTGAGTCACAATTTTGATCGTTCGCTCGACGGGTAACCGTTGCTGTTGTTTCAGCAATTGTTTCAGGCTGTCCCCGCGCAGATACTCCATGACATAGAAAGGATGACCTTCATCCGTAACGCCATAATCGCTCACATTCACGATATGATCGCTTTTTAGGGCTGCACAAATAGCAACTTCCCGCTCGAACCTCTTCCTCAAAGACTTTGACGCTGCTAATTTGTCTTTTAGCAACTTCAATGCTACGTGTTGTCCTAATAAGGTATCCATTGCCAGAAAAACATCGCCCATTCCGCCTGAACCCAAGCGCCTCTCCAAGCGATAGCGTTGGCGATCGCCAATACTCCGACCAATCCAGGTTTCTGGCTGAGCAGGAAATGTCATGGAGCTTTCTCTATGTGTTGCTTCTGGACTTGTTGCCTTTTTTGGGCGTGCGATCGCGAACGAGACTATGATACTACTATTATTGCTTGAGCAGTTATCAGTGGCTAGTGGCTAGTGGCTAGTGGCTAGTGGCTAGTGG
This sequence comes from Chroococcidiopsis sp. CCALA 051, assembly GCF_003015105.1. Taxonomy (NCBI): domain Bacteria; kingdom Bacillati; phylum Cyanobacteriota; class Cyanophyceae; order Chroococcidiopsidales; family Chroococcidiopsidaceae; genus Chroococcidiopsis; species Chroococcidiopsis sp. CCALA 051. The sequence continues at coordinate 5,144 of NZ_PYCI01000091.1, forward strand.
CTGGACTCAATTCTTGTCACTAGTCACCAGTCACTAACCACTAGCCACTCACTCTAAATCGAAATATTATCTAAAAGTCGGGCGGGTTTGAGTTGTAGAGGCGTTGCACCATGTTCGTATTCGTCGGGAAAAATTGCTCTGACGCGCTTAACGACTGAAATCATATAACCGTAGTCTGGCGCTGAGCTATTGGGAATGTATCCTGCTTCTTGTGCCAAAATCGAGGGGACTCCATTCATGATTTGGTAAATTTGCTGGCGCAGGTTTTTGTCTATGTTAGGTGCAACCAAAACTACGCCAGGAGGGACTTCGTGCGGATCTGTATGGAGAATGCGAAACTCAGTGGGGCTGAAATACGAACTGTGTAAGTAAAATTCTTCTTTAGAAAGAGCGCCTGCTGTAGCTTTCCCTGTAGCAACCCATTCCAAAACTGTTTTAGGTGTGGATGCAAGCATAATCTCTGCTAAAGTTAGACCGTAGAGATTGTAAATGGGAAAAAAATATCCGGTAGCCGAACCTGGTTGTCCGAGGGCAAGCGGTTGATTTTGTAATTCTTTTAACTCAACGATCGGATTATCTTTGCGCACGACTAAAATAGAGCGCAAATTAGCGATGCCCTGAAGTGACAATATCGGGGTGTATCGGTGTTGGTCGATCGCGATCGCAGCTAATCCAGGCTCGGCAAAAGCTAGAGACCAAGCATGATTCCGAATTCGTTCTAGAGCCTTATTTTCGTTAAAAGCAGGTTCTAATTGTACGATAACTCCAATTTTTTCACTTAAATATCGAGTAAATTTGGCATAACGATTGATGGTCTGTTCCCCTGCGTTATAACTGACTACACCGAGAACTAAACCTTGGCGCTTGCTCGATAGCGATCGCACCCCACATGCTGTAAGTAGAAATAATTGTAAAAGTAACGTACGGCGGGAGAATTCGGAATTCGGAATTCGGAATTCGGAATTCGGAATTAATATATTCTTTTTAGAAGCTTCGCTCATTTTAAGAGACGACGGCAAAAATCGGCGGCTTTTTGAGGATCGGGAATTTCATTGGCTAATCGATTGACTAATTCCAACTCGGAAATTTGCATTCCAGATTTTAGAACTTTTTGAATGAGAATCGGCGCGATCGGTCCAATCAGATCGATTAAAGTTTTTTCACACCGTTGAATAAAATTAGTATCGAGTGCTGACTGCGCTAAATTATTGGATAATTGATTATGGGAAAATTTATTGCCGTTGGTGTTGTGGGTTTGAGATTTAGCTGTTGACTCGGCTTCGATCGCTTTTGCCTGACGCTCGAATTCTGCTTGTTGCTTGGCAGGCAGGTAAACTGAGAGGTTTTCTACCAACTGCTCGACGCTGTATGATTGAGCTGCTACTTGTCGAAACACAGTAGTCGCAATCGGTCCAGCAAATTCTGTAAACAGCTTGACTAGCGATCGGTGTTGGGCTGACAGGGATACGTCGGTAGCTTCTAACGGGACTCGGGGCGCAGACAGACGTTGGGTAAAGTCAGGTGGAAAAGTTGGATCGGGTAGTTGAGTGGTCGTTAGTTCGGATGGGTGTGCGGGAGGAGGCAATGTCGCAATTGTCGTTGCTGCACCTAAACCTGGGACAATTGTATTATTCGCCAGATCGATCGCTACGGCAGCTTGCAAGGCACGACTTAACTCGTCTACAGAACTAAAGCGATCGCGGGGCGATTTCTGCAAGCACCGCATGACGACGGCTTCTAGTTGTAGTGAAAAATGCTCGCACCGAGGCTGCGATCGCAACTGAATCGGGGGCTTGGAAGCATGAGCGAATACCCATGACATACCGCTAATCGTATTGCTATTGCGACGGAAATTAAACCCAAATGGGTCGGTTCCAGTCAGCATTTCGTAGAGAATTACGCCGAGGCTGTAAATATCCGCACGTTCGTCTACTTCTGTCCCTAGCTCGAACTGTTCGGGAGCTGCATAGTGAAAAGTCCCAATAAAAACGTTCGTCAGATTGGTAAATTCATTCGTATCGTTACAAATTTTAGCAATACCAAAATCGAGAATTTTGACGAGTTCTCCCAACGCAGTAGGAACGAGAAAAATATTATCTGGCTTGAGATCGCGATGGACGACTTTGATCTGCTTGCTAGCGGTTGCTCCATTTTGCCATAGGTGTACGCCTTGATGCGCCAACCGCAAACCTTGACACACTTGGATCGCGATCGACAGACTGCGTTCGATGCCCAGCTGTTGCTGCTGGCGTAGCAGTTGTCCTAAGCTCTGTCCTTGCAGGTACTCCATGACGTAGAAGGGATACCCCTCATCGGTAACGCCATAGTCGCTGATATTCACGATGTGATCGCTTTTGAGCGCAGCGCAGAGAGTCACTTCTCGCTCGAACCGCTTTCTCAGATCGGCTGATTCTGCTAGCGATCCTTTGAGGATCTTTAAAGCGACTAGTTTGCCAATCGGTACGTCCCTGGCGATGAAGACATCTCCCATTCCGCCCGCGCCTAGATGTTGTTCTAGTCTGTAGCGCTGGCGTTCGCCAACGCAGCGACCGAGCCAGTTGTCTTTTTGTAATGGCGAGTTCATGGAGCAGAGCGCATTAAAACTGGTATGAAAATAAATGTTTGCCAACAGTATAGGCGATGACTTCTAAGCTAGATGCAACTAAGCCTGCTAAAAATATCTTTCTCTCATCACCATTAAAGCCTAATATGAACTTTTACTGCTAAAATTTTTTGAGGAAGGCAGAGGGTAGAGGGCAGAAGAAAAGAGTTGCAATTCGCCCTTTAGATATACGGGGTTGAAGCTCCTAATATTTGTATAAGATAAAGTATAGATCGAGATATATTTCAAGACACAATCGCCGAAATACGCTGTCTCGATCGAATCTCCTAAACCTACGTAGATTTGTGTAGCAAACCGCGATCGCACTGCCCGCTGATTGAGATTGAGGAGATAATTCGCCTATCTGCTTTTTCCTCTTGCTTGCCTAGCAGCCTCGATCGAGGCAATCGGCTATGAGCCGATTGTTTATAGCTAGCAATATCCAATGAGAATGCGTGTTTCTCGTACTAACCGCTAATATCTGAATGTTCGTGTGCTTGACAGCAAGCGCGCCTGACACTAGCTCTTAGCCTAGCCTGAAATCTTTATTTCTCTTTAAACACTATTTAATTGTATTAGCAGATACTATCATACGTTGCTGCTCGACATTGTAACAAGACCTTGTAACAGATGTTGTAACAATATGTGCAGAATGTGCATATATCGAGTTAGCTGAGAGTATAAAATTTTAATGAAATTGGAGAGAACCCGAATTTTCGGTAATATACTTCAATCTCAGAGAAAAATTTTCCAGCTACGACATCAAACTACAGAATAATTAAAAAATAAAAATATTATGATTCAGTCTTCTGCACGTCTGGAGATTGGTAGACGTGACGGTAGTAAGCAAGAGTTTCCACTCAACGGCGATGTGGTGCGAATTGGTCGAGCGGGAGACAATAACTTAGTTTTGAGCGAAAGTAATGTTTCGCGCTATCACGCTCAGCTTGCGCCCCAAGGTATGAGTGGATACTTGCTCACAGATTTAGGAAGTAGTACTGGCACTTTCGTCAATAATGCTAGGTTGGCTCCTAGTCAACCGAGGCAACTCAAAGATGGAGACACGATAAGAATCGGGGGTTGTGAGTTGCGTTTTTGCGGTGTTGAGGAAGTCACTACAGGTGCAACTGCAACCCAGATGACGGGCATAGGGACAACTGTTGGTTTTGAAGCCACGAATTTTGCTGCACCACCTCAAGCGATTCAGACTCAGATCGTGACACCGATATTGCGGGTGACGACTCCAGCGGGAACGCAAGATATTCCGATTGTCAAAAACCAGATGATTATCGGTCGCGATCCTAGTTGTGATGTCCCGATTAATTTTCCCCAAGTTTCGTCACGGCACGCCGAATTGGTCGAGCGTCAAGGCAGCTACACGATAGTCGATCTAGGGAGCAGAAATGGGTTGTTATATCAAGGGCAACGCATTAGCGAACGGCGGTTAATGGATGGAGACGCGATCGCGATTGGTTCTGGAATTACTCTGACTTTCCAGACAACTGCGACCGACCAAGTACCGAGTATTACGCATCAACTGAATCTGAGCAATCGCAATAATTTAACCATCGGTCGCGACGAGCAAAACGATATTGCGATCGACCATCCGACCGTATCGCGCTATCATGCCAGAATTTCGCGTCAAGATGGGACGTTTGCGATCGCCGACCTCAATTCCAGTAACGGTACTTTCGTCAACGGCAAGCGCGTCAGCGGTTCGCAGTCGCTCAGACCTGAAGATACAATTCGCATCGGTCCGACTCGCTTTGTCTTCAACGTTGACGAGACTTTAGTGAGCTTCAACGAAGAAGGGAATCTGCGTCTGGATGCCGTCAACTTAACGAAGGTTGTCGGTAAAGGCACGACCTTGTTGGATGACATTTCGTTGTCGATCTTGCCGCGAGAATTTATCGTAATTGCCGGAGTCAGCGGTGGTGGGAAATCGACCCTCCTCGACGCACTCAACGGTTTTCGCCCTGCTACAAGTGGGATGGTACTGGTAAACGGAGAAGATTTATACAAAAACTTCAATGCCTACCGTACCGAACTCGGTTACGTCCCTCAAGATGACATCATTCACAAAGAATTGACGGTCAAGCAAGCACTCGATTTTGCCGCTCAGTTAAGGATGCCTTCGGACACGACTCCTGGCGAACGTCAAAAGCGGGTACAAGAAGTTTTGACAGACTTAGAATTGCTGCAACGCCAGGACGTACCTGTAAAAGCATTGAGCGGCGGACAGCGCAAGCGGGTGTCGATTGGGGTAGAGCTAATTACTAAACCCAGCTTATTTTTCCTCGATGAAGCGACATCTGGTCTTGACCCTGGTACGGAACTTCAGATCATGAAGTTGCTGCGCAAGTTGTCAGATCAGGGACGGACGATCTTGCTGATTACTCATGCTACGAAGAACGTCACGTTGTGCGATCGCGTGGTATTTTTGGCGAAAGGGGGACGAGTCGCCTATTTTGGTCCGCCAGCAGAAGCAATTGACTATTTTGGGGTGGAGGAGTTCGATCAGATCTACGGCAAGGTAGAACACGAACTATCACCTGAAGAATGGCAGCAACGCTTTAGAAACTCGCGTCACTATCACAAGTACGTATTAGAGCGCCAACAACAGCTGCAAATGCCCCAAATGGCACAAAGAAGCCATCGAGCCAAACAGAAACCAGGTAGCACAATTAAGCAAGTTTCGGCATGGCAGCAGTTTATCATCTTGTCGCGTCGCAACTTAGCAATTTTGATGCGCGATCGCGCTGGCTTGTTTTTGATGGGTGCGATCGCGCCAATTCTCGGCATCATGGATTTTGTAACTTGGAAGCGAGACGTTTTCAATCTTCAAGAAGGTGATGCCGGACAAGCAATCACGATGCTATTTACTACCGCTTTAATTGCGGTAATTGTAGGCAGCTTAGCTACCATGCGCGAGATTGTCAAAGAACAAGAAATCTATCGCCGCGAACGCATGATCGGGCTGAAAATTTTGCCCTATATCATGTCTAAAGTTTGGATTGGGGTCATAATAGCTCTATATCAAGCAGCAATCTTCTTGTTATTTAAATGGCTGGCGATCGAGCTTCCTGGTGGCACGCCAGAACTGTTCAATATGTATGTCACTCTCTTCCTGGCTACTCTGGCTGGGATGGTGATGGGGCTTCTAGTATCGGCGATTTCGCCCAACCAAAACGTAGCACCCCTACTCACAATTATTTTCCTCGTACCACAAATTACATTTGGTGGGGGGATGTTACCTGTAGAGACATTTGGTCCTCCAGGGCAGCTGATCAATCGCATCACAATTACAAAGTGGTCTTTTGAGTCGTTAGTCACGATCTCCCAAATGGGTGAAGACGTAGCAGATGATTCCTACTGGAAACTAGCAGAAAAAGAAAGAAAAAAACAAACTGCCGAACAGAAAAAAAAGAGCCAGTGCTTAGGTAAAGCACTGTTTAAAAAATGCGTTTTTCCAGGTCTAAAAGCTAAATACGACCCAGTAGTAGATAAGCCAGAACCAGTTAAGCCGAAAGATCCTGGCAAAGCTCCCTCAGATCCTAGAAAACTCGATGACTATGAAAAGAGAGTAGACAAATACAAAAAAGATGTAGATATCTGGCAAAAAGAATATAGCGAGTGGAAAGGAAAATATGAGGGTGCGATCAAGAGTGCAGAAGGATTGATCGAACGCTTTAAAAAAGACTATGGTGCTTCATTTAAAGTCAATTTAGCTTGGCACTGGTCTATGCTGGGAGTGCTAATAGTTGCTATGTTTGCCCTTCTATTTGGAGTTCAGAAGCGCAAAGATATTGTTTGAATATAAGCTATACGATAGCTGGCTGTAGAGATGTAATTTACATCTCTACATTTCTATTCACAATATTTCTATTCATAATTTAAACATCGAAGTTATGCTGCAATACTTACAACGAAAAGCAGTAAAGCTCTTGGCATTGACTGTAGTGCCTTTACTTACTTTCACGCCAATAGTTTACGCTCAATCAGGTAGGATTGTTCCTGCTGCTGCAAACAAAAATAAAGCTTGTATTTGCGACCCTAAAGATCCTTTCGATCCGAGAGCAAGAATGCCTCAGGGTCCTTTTAAAGGTCGCTGTATGAGCTGTAAGCAACGCTCTGTAAGGTTACTTTCTCCTGTAGAAACAATACCCTACAATGCTGCCCCAGATATGTTAGTCATTGCCAACTTCAACTATAAGGGCAAATACTGGGTTGCCAAAATTCCTAAAAATGCTGTGGAAGATGTTATTTTTCAGATTCAATACTATAACGTATTACCAAGCCCATATACTGCTCACAGTCAAATTCGTTTTCGCCTTAAACCAGGCTATGAAGCAATTTTAGTTCCACAGTCAATTGGTGTAGCGCCAACTGAAATTCGGATGCGGGATTTTGTGTATGCAGCAAATGCCATGTTGGTTGAAGGAGGTGAATGGAATCCAGCTACAGGATTATTAGATTTCTTCGCGATCGCCCATGAATTTATCAGCTTAGAAGATAGAATTAAAGATGCTTTTGAATACAAATTAACCGATCGAGTCGAGCAAATTAGATTGGCGTTGACTCCCCAACAAAAACAAGAGTTGCTAATGAGTGCAATCTTGCAAGGCGATCGCGATCGCACAAATTCGATGTACGATACTTTGAATAAAAATTGTACTTCCGAAGTATTACGAGCTGTCGATCGCACGATTGGTTACAATCCGAAACTAGCTCAAAAAGGCAAGCCAGAAGTTTTTATTAGTATGCCTACAGGTCCAGCAGTTGATGAAGCTCTGTTCAAGGGTAATTTAACACCCGATAAGTTGAACAAAATCGTCATCGAACGCCTTGCCCAACTTTCCAAAATTCCTATACCAACACCGCCTTATGAAGCAATTGTAAGGCGAAAACTGGTAAACAGCAAGAGTAAAATAGCAAATTTAGAAGTGGAGTTTTCCAGAGAGTTTAATAGTAGCAGACCTTGAATAAGGGAGTAGGGAAAGATTTTAGATTTTAATTTGGATTTAAATTTAGATTTGAAATAGTGGAAGTTGTAATGACTGTATCAAAAAAAAAGAATAATTTTTGCTTGTTAGGAAAAATGGTGGTATTGACAGCATTATCTACCTTTGCTGTGACACCAAGAGCGATCGCCCAAACAGGAAATGACTTACCATATTTCGTTGCCAGTAGTAGTAGCAATGCTTGCGTTTGCAACTCCGCAGACCCTTTCGATCCGCAGGCGAGAATGCCTAAAGGTACTTTTAAAGGTCAGTGTTTGAATTGCGAACAACGTGCTGTCAAACTACTCTCTCCCAGTGAAGCTGCACCATATAAACCTGCACCAGGATCGATGGTGCTTGCCAACTTCAAACATAAGGGCAAGTTTTGGGTGGCTCAAATTCCTCGAAATGCCGTTGCTGATGCGATATTTCAGATCCAGTACTATAGCGTTCTACGCAGTCCCTACAGCGCCCACGGACAGCTGCGATTTCGCCTCAAGCCTGGATATGAAGCAATTTTGGTACCGCAATCTAAAACAACTTCTGGAGTACCAAAAGCAGTTCGCGTGCGAGATATTGTCTATGTTGCTAACGGTATTGGCGTGAAGTCAGCAGGATGGAACCCAATTTCAGGATTAATTGATTTCTATGCTATCGCTCAAGAAATAACAGCTTTGGAAGATCGAGTGATAGATGCGGCTCAGTTTCCCTTTACGGATCGGGTAGAGCAAATTCGCTTAGCGCTAACTCCACAGCAAAAACAACAATTATTAATTAATGCTATTCATCAGAGCGATCGCGAAGGTATTAGTGTGATGTATGATACATTAAATCGTAACTGTACCACTGAATCGCTGCGAATTATCGATCGCACTATTGGCTATAATCCTAAAATTTTGCCCCAAGAACAGCAGGAATACTTTGTCAGTTTGCCTATGGGTGTCGATTTCAATCAAGCCGCACTCAATCGAGAATTGACTTCTGAAACATTGAATGAATTCTTAGTAGAGCAAATTAAAAAGATGCCTCCGATACAGTTACCCACTGCTCCTTATGATGCGATCGTGCGGCGCGGACTTGTCAACAGTCAGAGCAAACTGCCAAATCTAGAACAAGAATTTGCTGCGGAATTTAAAAATAAAAAACGTTAAATCTTTGAATTTTGTACATGCAAATTTTTTAATTAAATTCTTTTAAGTATTCGGTCTATGACATTACTCAAAAAAAACATAAATCTATTTTTAACTCAAGCTACACTTTGCTTGGGGCTATTTAGTACGGCTGTTCCAAGTCAAGCTCAAAATATTGGCAAAACGAATAGTGTAACTAATCTAAGATCTGTTCAGTTCGAGCGGTTATGCTTTCAGCGATCTGTAGCGTGTGCGGACATAGGTAAAGCGGCTCACATGAGTAGTGCTTTAATTTATCAGTTATTTGATACTGAAAGAACTGGAAATAAAACAAAACGCAGCAATGTTATTAATCAAATTAAACGTCTATACGGGGCTAAACAAATCGATGTTATTAATAAAAGAATGAAATTATCCGACTTTTTTCTGATTAGAAAAGAGCAGGATAAAATTTTTGGTGGATATGCTGTTCTTATCCGCCAGCCAGAAGTTGGGCAATTTGGGAAAAGAAAAGTTTCTTATGCGATCGCTTTTAAAGGCACGTATGTCGGCTTAGAAGATCCTAACGATCTTGCTGCTATTTCTTCTGGAGTGCCTGTAAATATGTATCGACGGGCAGCAGCTTTGATCCACGAAGGATTTAGAAATTATGCAGGTCAGGTTTTTAACGATATCAAATCTAAAGAACTACTTGTAGAAATTTTGAGCCTCCAAAAACAAGCAAATACTGAAGTTGAAATTTTAGTTACAGGACATAGCCTTGGTGCTGCGTCAATTCTTTATACAGCAATGTTAGTAGATGCGGGAGTCTTACCTAGTAATATAAGAACAATTGTCTTTGGTGCGCCTGCATTCACGCAACCGAGCTTTGCCAATCGATATCGAACTGCGATCGCCAATACAACTAGAGTAGAAACGAAAGGGGATTTTTTCATTTACCAGCAGCGCGGGTACATGCAACCAATTTATAATACCCTTGGTTATCTTCCTGTGGGAAATTTAATTGCAGCCGAGCCAACTGAAAAGCTGAAAGAGTTGTGGCAAGAAAGAGATATTTTAGAACAACAATATCAAGCCTCTCAGTCGCCAAAAATAAAATCAGCTTATTTAGATTTAACTAAAAGAATTATTTTAGAACAAGCAAATATTCATGTAAAAAGCTATGGATATTTCTATGAATATTACTTGAGAACTCAAGATCCTAATTTAACTAGAAGTGGTAGCCGCTAATTGAGAGGTGGAACATGTGGGATTCGGAAATTTTTTAAAGAGTAATGTTTTCTAGATATTTTAATGCTAATACTTGCATTTGCTCGACCGATCTTGATGCGATCGCAAACGCATTAACTTACATACTAGAGCAGGAAGAAGGTTGTTGTCGTATCCCTCAGCTTGATATTGGCTCAGTCGTCAAGCGTAGAACTAGAATAAAGTATACCTTATGGAAACTTACCCTATGGTTACTGCTATTCAAATAAAAACTTATACCGTTGATGAATTCCTCGAACTGGAACTACCAGAAGGAAAAACATACGAACTCATAAATGGTGTCATAGTACCGATAGCTGAACCTTCTGGAAAACATGAAAATTTACGGAGCGAGTTGTGGTTTGCGCTGAAATCGGAAACTAAGAGGGCTAACCTGGGGCTGTTAATTCATCCCCAACCAGTACTCGTACTAGGTAGAAAAGATACTCGCAAGCCTGACTTAATCGTAATCGAACGCGAAGATTGGAATCGACAAACTCAGATAGAAGCAGTACTGAGAGAACCGCCTAGCATCGCAATTGAAATTGTTAGCACCAACTGGGAAGACGACTATAGAAATAAACCCCTTTGGTATGCTGCTTTTGGCATACAGGAACTATGGATTATCGATCCGCTATTTCATCTCGATAGATATCCAGGTAGAAGAAATCCGAAAATCTTGCAACCGACAATTTCTGTGGGACAACTGGTAAATTCTGACAGCATTTTGACAGAAAAAGAATACCGCTTTGAAAGTTTTACAGAGAGCGATCGCATCAAATCTCAATTTTTCCCCGAGCTAAATTTAACAGTAGCTGAAATAATTGCCTTTGGAGAAGGAATCTAAAAAACATCCAGTGGATTGATGCTGTCTGGTAGCAGAAACCTTTATGCTAGTACGAGTGAACTAAGTAGTAACTGTGAATGTCTGACCTCATCCTCTTCTGGCATCGTCGCGATTTGCGCATCTCAGATAATACCGGACTAGCTGCGGCAAGGCAACGAACTCAAAAGGTAGTAGGAGTATTTTGCCTCGACCCCAATATTTTAGAACGGGATGATGTCGCTCCCGTACGAGTCACGTACATGATAGGCTGTTTGCAACAACTACAGCAGCGTTACGCCGAAGTTGGCAGCCAGTTATTAATTTTGCAAGGCGAACCCCGTGAAGCCATTCCAGCGCTGGCTACTGCCCTGAGCGCAAAAGCTGTATTCTGGAACTGGGATGTAGAACCATATTCTCAAGTACGCGATCGCACTGTCATCGAAACTTTAAAAGAAAAAGGCATCCAAGTTTTAGAAGAAAACTGGGATCAGATATTACATTCCCCAGACGATATTTTTACAGGTTCCAACCAACCCTACACCGTATTTACTCCGTTTTGGCGTAATTGGAGTAGCAAACCGAAAGCTGCACCCGCAGAGACTCTCAAAAATGTAGAAGGGTTGTCAGAACAGGAATTACAAACTGCAAAGCAAGCAGGCGCGATCGCCCTACCGACTGCAAAAGATTTAGGATTTAATTGGGAAAATGGCTTAGTTATCGAACCAGGAGAAGCAGCAGCACGAGAGAGATTAGAACAATTCTGCCATCGGGCGATCGAAGAGTATAAAGAACAGCGAAATTTTCCTGCTTATGATGGGACATCTCAACTAAGTGCAGCATTAAAATTTGGTGCGATCGGTATTCGTAGAGTTTGGGCTGCTACAGTTGAGGCAATGGAAAATACTCGTAGCGATGAAGCACAGACGAGTATTCGCGCTTGGCAGCAGGAACTTGCATGGCGAGAATTTTATCAACACGCCATGTATCATTTCCCCGAACTCGAACAAGGCGCATATCGACAACAATTTAAGAATTTTCCTTACGAAAATAACGAAGAATATTTCCAAGCTTGGTGTGAAGGCAGAACTGGCTATCCAATTGTCGATGCAGCAATGCGACAGATGAATAATATTGGGTGGATGCATAATCGTTGTCGCATGATCGTCGCCAATTTTCTCACCAAAGACTTACTCATCGATCCGAGATTGGGAGAAAAATATTTTTATCAAAGACTAATTGACGGGGATCTTTCAGCTAACAATGGCGGTTGGCAGTGGAGTGCTTCAAGTGGCATGGACCCTAAACCAATTAGAATTTTCAACCCTGCTAGTCAAGCCCAAAAATTCGATCCTGAAGGAGAATATATTCGCGAGTGGCTGCCAGAATTGCGCTCTTTTGACACAGAAGAGTTACTGAGTGGAAATATTTCAAAACGCGATCGCGCTGCCGTAGACTATCCTAATCCAATCGTGGATCATAAAATTCAACAGCGACAGTTTAAAGTTATTTATCAACAGCAGAAAGAATTGTAGAGACGTTACATATAACGTCTCTACAATTCTCCAACCCCACAATACGAGATAATCGATCGCAGCATTAGAGGAAAGCAGTGAAAGTTTTAGTCGTAGGTAATGGGGGCAGAGAACACGCGATCGCTTGGGCTTTGTTGCGATCGCCCCAAGTGGAACAGGTATTTTGTACTCCTGGTAATGGGGGAACGGCAACGCTGTCACGCTGTCAAAATTTGCCCTACTCTGTGGATGATTTTGAACGGATCGGTCAAGCAGTTCGAGAACAGGGGATCGATCTTGTGGTAGTGGGTCCAGAAGTTCCTCTAGCTATGGGAATTACAGATTATCTCCAAGCTCAAGGCGCAATGGTATTTGGTCCTACCAAAGCTGGGGCGCAAATTGAAGCAAGTAAAGCTTGGGCAAAAGCTTTAATGCAGGAAGCAGGAATTCCCACCGCTAAAGCTGCTGTATTTACCCAGGAAGCTGCTGCTAAAGATTATGTCACCGCACAAGGAGCGCCCATAGTCGTCAAAGCTGACGGATTAGCCGCTGGTAAAGGCGTGATCGTAGCCGAAACAGTCGCACAGGCACATCAAGCTCTAGAAGCGATTTTCGCGGGGCAATTTGGCGACGCGGGTAAGTTTGTTGTCATTGAAGAATGCTTAATCGGACAAGAAGCCTCTGTATTGGCATTGACAGACGGGATAACGATTCGTCCCCTACTACCAGCCCAAGACCACAAACGCATCGGAGAAGGGGATACAGGCGAGAATACGGGCGGAATGGGAGTGTATGCCCCTGCTCCCCTCGTCACGCCAGAATTAATGGCAAGGATCGAACGAGAGGTATTACAGAGAGCGATCGCCACTTTACGCTCTAAAGGCATCGATTATCGGGGCGTATTATATGCAGGTTTGATGATTGCTCCTACGGGGGAATTTAAAGTTCTAGAATTCAACTGTCGCTTTGGCGATCCTGAAACCCAAGCTATTTTACCTTTACTGGAAACCCCCCTAGAAGAGTTACTCGTGGCTTGTTGTCAGCAAAAACTAGGTGAATTGCCTCCCATCGCCTGGAAGCCGGGAGCCGCCTGTTGTGTTGTCGCCGCCGCCAAAGGCTATCCAGGTGCATATGAAAAAGGTCATGTCATCACAGGAATAGAATCAGCCGAGGCTTCGGGGGGTTGTGTATTTCATGCTGGAACCAGACTAGGACAAGGGAGACAAGGAGGCAAGGGGGAACCGACTGATGTAGAGACGTTACATGTAACGTCTCTACACCCTACACCCTACACCCTATACTCCACACCTGTAGTGACAGATGGGGGAAGGGTATTAGGTGTTACTGGTGTAGGAGGAAATTTCGAGCAAGCGATCGCCCTTGCGTATAATGCGATCGCCCAAATCCATTTTGACGGCATCTACTATCGCCGCGACATCGGACACCGAATTCAGTGACTAGTGAATAGTGGCTAGTGACTAGCAAAGAGTCGAACCACTAACCACTAGCCACCAGCCACCAGCCACCCACCAATGACAAATGACAAGTAACCACTTTGTCTTTTAAGTCGAAAAACTTTACCTTAGAACAAAGGACTTATAAAATACCAATTTTTATACAAATGTTAGCGCCGTTAAAAACAATTCAAGAAGCGATCGCCCGTTGGTGGTTTGAGCTAACTCTGCCAACTAAGTTGATGGCTGCTGCGACGCTGGTAGTTTCGTTAATTGTCAGTGGTTTCACTTTTTGGGCAGTTAACACGATTCAAGTGGATGCAAGGGTAAATGAAACCCGCTTCGGACGTGACTTGGGGTTGTTACTTGCTTCTAACGTTGCCCCTCTGGTAGCGGAGAATAATTACACCGAAGTCGCTCAGTTTTCTCAACGCTTCTACAGTAGCACTTCTAGCGTGCGCTACATGCTCTATGCCGACGAAGCAGGAAAAATCTTTTTTGGAATTCCTTTTTGGGAACCAGCCGTACAAACTTCACTGACAATTGAGCGCCGGATTCAGCTCCCAGAAGATTACGCCGCTAATTCTGAATTGCCGATGGTGCGACAACACCGAACGCCTGATGGGGAAGTCACTGATGTTTTCGTCCCGCTCAATCATGAAGGTAAATATTTGGGAGTATTAGCAATTGGAATCAACCCAAATCCTACAGTTGTCACCTCTTCCAATCTCACCCGCGATGTAACAATTGCTGTTTTCGTGTCAATTTGGGTCATGGTCATTTTGGGTGCTGTATTTAATACTCTCATGATTACCAAACCAATTAAAGAGTTATTGACAGGTGTGAAAAATATTGCGGCTGGCAATTTTCAACAGCGGATCGATTTGCCTTTGGGAGGAGAACTCAAGGAATTGATTTTTAGCTTTAATGAAATGGCAGAACGTTTAGAGCGTTATGAAGAACAAAATATTGAAGAACTTACTGCCGAGAAAGCTAAATTAGAAACTTTAGTTTCTACTATTGCTGATGGTGCTATCCTGCTTGACACCAATATGCAAGTGATTTTAGTTAATCCTACAGCACGACGGATTTTTGGCTGGGAAAATGGAGATGTCATTGGAGATAGTGTATTAAATCATCTACCAATCTCAGTGCAAGCAGAATTAAATCGCCCTCTATACAAGATAGCAAGGGGAGAAAGCGAAAGTGCAGAGTTTAGAATTCCGCTTTCTCAGCCAACTATGCGCACGATTCGGATTCTTCTGACTACCGTTCTCGACCAACATCGAGAAAGTATTAAGGGAATTGCTATGACAGTGCAAGACATTACTCGCGAAGTCGAACTGAATGAGGCGAAAAGCCAATTTATCAGCAACGTCTCTCACGAATTACGCACGCCTTTGTTTAATATCAAGACTTATATTGAAACCCTTCACGACTACGGTGAAAACCTCAGCACCGAAGAACAGCGGGAATTTTTAGCAACTGCAAATAACGAAACCGATCGCCTCACTCGTTTGGTTAATGATGTCTTAGACTTATCTCGTTTAGAATCTTCTTGTCGGATTTATCATTTTGAAGGAGTAGATTTAGCACAAGCAGTCGAACAAACTTTACGAAATTATCAATTGAATGCTAAAGATAAAGGAATTGAATTAATTCAGCAAATCGAACCCGAACTACCACAAGTTTTCGGTCATTACGACTTATTACTTCAAGTATTTACTAATTTAGTTGGCAACGCGCTTAAATTTACTGAGCAAGGTGGAAAAGTCGCGATTCGGGCTTACAAAATGGAGCCTGCAAGAGGCGATCGCATTGTATCTCCCCAGGTGAGAATTGAAATTTCTGATACGGGAATTGGTATCGATCCAGAGGATCAAGCAGCTATTTTCGATCGCTTTTTCCGCGTGGAAAACCGCGTACACACTTTAGAAGGAACCGGGTTAGGACTTTCTATTGTGAAAAATATTATGGACAAACATCATGCCAACATTCATTTGGTTAGTGAGGTTGGTGTCGGCACAACTTTCTGGTTCGATCTAGCAATATTTCAAGAACATAGCAATAAGAGTATGGGCATACCAGAAGTAGATATTTCAACTGAAAATACAATTGATACAACCGCTCATGTAGTTTAACGCGATGAAATGCGATCGCGTACACTTGTTATATCTTGCCATCCATAGGCAATTTCTTTTAACATTACCCCGCCTCTTTCAATTTGTTTTTCGTATACTTTTTGTCCGCCGATAGTTTCATAAAATCTACAGGCAGGGTTATCTGCTAATACCCAAACTAACATTGAGTTAAAACCCAATTCAGATAGTTTATCCACAGTAGATAGAGTTAATTTGTAACCAATTCCCTGACGCTGGTATGCTGCTAAAATGTATATGGCATATAACTCACCTTTGTAAGTGCGATCGCTAGTTCGTTCTTTTCCACTATTAGCAAAACCAATAATTTCTCCTGAATTGTTCTCAGCTACATCAACGAATTGGCTGCTACTCATAGTATCTTCTATAATTTTTTGCCAAGCAATCTCTCGCTGCTGGTAGGAAAGTTTAGCTAGATATGATTCTGGAATAATTCCTTTATATGTCGTATACCAAGTATCTACATGTACCCGTGCGATCGCTTGTACGTCATTTAAATTTGCTTCTCTTATAATCATTACTCGCTCATCGTTGCCAGAATTTCGAGTTTAGCTCATGCTATAATTTTTACAAATTTCTTACCATAGTTTGTGCATTCGATGGAAACAACCCGCTTATCAAGTGAAGGTCAAGTTATTATCCCAAAGATATTACGCAGTATTCATGGTTGGGAAGCAGGACAAGAACTGATTGTAATTGATACAGGTGATGGCATTCTGCTTAAACCTAAAAAACCTTTCCCAGAAACAACATTGCAGAATGTTGCAGGATGTTTGAAATATCAAGATAAGCCTAAAAGTTTAGGTGAAATGGAAGATGCAATTCGTCAGGGAATAGCGGCTCAGTGGCGTGGTTTCAGTTGACACGAATACCGAATGTTTATCTCACAAATATAAACGCGATCGCGCAAGTTTTGCAATGGCACGAAAACGGCTTAGATTTTGCTGATGCATTTCACCTAGCTCAAAGTCAGAATTACTCAGCAATCTATACGTTTGACGAAAAGTTTCTGAAACGGGCAAAAAATTTATCAACGCAATGTGAGGTCAAGCAACCTGGATGAATATTGCGTTGATAATATATTTCTCTAAAAAATAAAAAATTTTCCAGCCTGCTGCAAATCTACGTTACCACCGCTGATAACCACTCCAACTCTTGCTCCTGGTGCAGTGACAACACCCTCTAATAAAGCGGCGGCGGCTAATACTCCTGTGGGTTCGACGACAATCTTCATTCTCTCCCACAAAAAATACATGGTGCGTTTAATCGCATCTTCCGATACTGTCACTATGTCATCTACATATTTCAATACTAAAGGAAAAGTAATTTTTCCCAAAGACGGAGTACGAGCGCCGTCAGCAATTGTATCGGGATTATGAACCGTATGCAGGATTTTGCTATGAAACGATCGCGTCGCATCATCTGCTCTTTCCGGTTCTACACCAATAACTTTACATTGCGGAGAAAGTGTTTTAGCCGCGATCGCGCATCCCGATAACAGACCTCCACCACCACAACAAACTAAGAGTAAATCTAATTCTCCCACTTCTTCGATTAATTCTTTAGCAGTTGTACCCTGCCCGGCGATAACTTGAGGACGGTCGTAGGGGTGAATAAAAGTGAGTTGGCGTTCCCGACAGAGTTCGGCTGCTAACTCTTCCCTTGTCATTTCGGCGCAATCGTACAACAAAACCTCAGCACCATAACCCTGCGTAGCAGCTAACTTGACGGCTGGCGCATCCTTCGGCATGACAATTGTAGTGGGAATGTTGAGTAATTTACCCGAAAGTGCGATCGCCTGAGCGTGATTTCCCGAAGAAAATGTGAGTACACCCTGCCGTTTTTGTTGTTCTGAGAGCTGCGACAAGGCATTATACGCCCCCCGAAATTTAAATGCTCCCATTCTTTGGAAGTTTTCGCACTTAAAAAACACCTGTCTTTGCGTCAGTTCGTTTACCGTTCTGGAAGTCATTACGGGAGTTTTGTTAGCAACACCTGTCAACCGTTGGTGTGCTGCTTCGATATCTGCAAAGGTGACAATATTGGTGTCGATGGGAGCTTCTGTTTTAGACATGACTCAAAGCGATGAGGAAACAGACTAATAACAGCCCTAGAATTAACAGCAAAGATTGATTGCGCTTCAGCCAATTTTGCAACACAACAGCAGGACTCTTACTTTTTTGTCTTTGCTCCTCCTCCAGTCGTTTTTGCTCGATGTTTTGGTAAAGCGTACACTCTGTCGCATATGGACGCTGGGGATACGTGCAGCTATCATCTAAATGGTAAGTACAAGTTTTACACAAAGGTTCGTCATCGGTAGCACGGTGTAAGGGAATGCCTGGATGACCGAATGCTTTGAGCGGCGTGCGGCAATAAGGACAGCTCACCGCTTGAGAGTCAACTGCTTGATGACAACGGGGACAGGTAGGCATGGTACAAAGCAATTACGACTGAGGAAACTTGCGGACTTGATACTCGGATGACTGAATCAACTCGTAGGTTTTCCCCATCTGCTGGGCAAACTTAGCATCAATCTTGTCGAGTTGCTCGGTAGGGATAGATTTCCATTGTTCTCGCGTTGCCCAACGAATAATCATCGCAACCTCCGTTGGGACATTAGGTTCTATCCAAACCTCTTTACTGAGAAACCCAGGATAGCCAGATAGTGCAGTCGTCCAAATTTCGGCATCTTTTTGGATAAATTTCTCCCTTAATTCAGGAGTGACTTTAAACTTGAGAAACTCAATAACCACGCGCTTTTTTCTCTACTGCTCGAAAGGATGGCGATCGCCAAATTTGCCAGAATATAACAGGAGGAGTTGGGGTGACATGTTTTTAGCATAGCTCGATCGCAGCGCTATTTCTGTAAGGGCGGGTTCACCCGAAATCTCTGTAAGTCACAAAGTCTCTTGGTAAACCCGCCCCTACAACTTGTTGATAAATTCCTTTAACTAACTGGATAGCAGGATGGATAATAACAACTGGATTAAACAACTATTGATGCTTGGTGTTGGTACGACTTCCCTTGTAGCTGAGAAGTTGCGGGAAGTAAGCGATGAACTGGTCAAGGATGGCAAAATGAATTCTGACCAAGCCAAAGTGTTTGTAGACAACATGATGCAGCAGCTCAAGATCGATCCCACAACTTTTGAGGCGCAGTTGCAACGGCAGATCCGTAATGTCATGCAGGATCTTGGCGTACCCCGTCAGTCAGAAATGGACGAGTTACGGGGACGGATCGATCGCCTAGAGCGTCAAATCCGCGATTTGGAAAATAAGATGTGGCGTTAGATGGTAATGGGTAATGGGTAAGTCAAAAGCCAAAAGTCAAAAGTCAAAATCAGCCTCTAGTCTCTCGCCTCTTGCGATCTCCAACTACCAATTACCAATTACCAACTACCCCATTACAAGATATAGTAGTGACGCACTTGCATAGCTGAAGGAGGGTCTAATTTTGAAAGAAATTCTCATCAGCGTGGGAATTACGTTAGTTTGCGTAGTGCTTTTGGTGCTAGCTCAGGTAGGAGGAGCGAAAGATAACGCTCTGGCTGAAACTACATCTGTTCAAGCATCAACTCAAGCCACATCCAGCACGCTTATAGCTGAGAAGCCAACGCAAACCCCAACTGCACCAAATAAGGTAACTCCAATGTCTGACGATAAAGCAATTACAACTGATTCTGGGCTGAAATACACCGTCCTCCAAGAGGGAAGCGGAGAAATGCCGAAAAAAGGTCAAACCGTCGTGGTTCACTATACAGGAACTTTAGAAGATGGTTCTAAGTTCGATAGCTCTCGCGATCGCGGTCAGCCTTTTTCATTTAAAGTTGGTACGGGACAAGTCATTAAAGGCTGGGATGAAGCACTCAGCACGATGAAAGTAGGCGAACGTCGCCAAATCGTCATTCCCCCAGAATTAGGTTACGGCGCTCGCGGTGCGGGTGGCGTTATTCCTCCCAACGCTACGCTGATTTTTGACGTTGAGTTGTTGAAGGTTAATTAATTAGTCATTTGTCACTGGTCATTTGTCATTGGCAAACACAAATGACCAATGACGTAGGGCGTAGACACCCGAAGGGTGGCTTCTCGAAGAATAGCCCTTCCCGAAGGGTATGACAAATGACAATTTAAAAATTCTGCTTGGCTAAATTCACAAATTTGGTCAAGTTTGGATCGAATAATAGCTTCACGGTTCCGGTGGGACCGTTGCGGTGTTTGGCGATGATGACTTCGGCAATGTTGCGATCGGGAGAGTCGGGGTTGTAATAAGAATCGCGGTAAAGCATAATCACGATATCCGCGTCTTGTTCGATCGAACCCGATTCTCGCAAGTCTGACATCATTGGGCGTTTGCTATTCCGGGCTTCTACACTACGGCTGAGCTGAGAAAGGGCAATAATTGGTACGTTGAGTTCTCTCGCTAAACCTTTGAGCGATCGCGTGATTTTTGATAATTCTTGGACGCGATTATCGCCGCTACCTTCCATTAATTGCAAATAATCGATCAGAATTAAACCTAATTCTTTACCTTTTTCTGCTTGCAGGCGACGAGCTTGACTACGCATTTCCATCACGGTAATGTTTGGCGTATCGTCAATATATATCGGTAAATCTGACAGTTCGCCGATCGCGTGAGACAATAATTCCCACTCGTTCTGAGCAATTCTTCCCGTCCGCAACCTCTGACTCTCAATTCCCGCTTCGCTGGACAACAAGCGCTGTACCAGCTGCTCTTTTGACATTTCCAAACTAAATACTGCGACAGGAAACTTGTGCAGTCTCGCAATATTATGCGCCAAACCTAGAGCAAAGCTGGTTTTTCCCATTGCCGGACGACCAGCGATAATAATCAAGTCAGAACGCTGGAAACCGCCCGTCATCGCATCGAGATCGTAATAGTTACACGATAGCCCAGGCTGAGCAATGCCTTGATTGTGACTCTCAATATCTTGAAAGGTATAGATTAAAGTATCGGAAATTGACACTAATTTCTGCTGCGGGCGTTCCTGAGTCACGCCGAAAACCTTTTGTTCTGCTTGGTCGAGGACAGTTGCTAGTTCTTTCTCTGTCTCAAATCCTAGTTGGACGATTTCATTTCCCGATGTAATTAACTGACGGCGGAGATACTTATCCATCACCAAGCCAGCTAAAGCATCAATATTAATTGCGGAAACCGTCCGGTCTACCAGCTGGACTAATTTGCTTTTACCACCAATTTTACTGAGGAGTTCGCGATCGCTCAACCAACCAACAACACATAGTAGATCTGTAGGTTTACCCTGCGCGTGCAGTTGCAGTGCGGCGCGATAAATTTCTTTATGGGCATCAATATAAAAGGCATCGGCAATTAGGCGATCGCTCACTCTGCCAATTGCTTCGGGATCGAGTAGAATACCACCTAGAATCGCTTCTTCTGCCTCAACATTTTGAGGTGGCAGGCGATCGACACCATCACTGACAAATTTTTGTTGATTATTGTACATATATAAAAAATAACAGGCAAAAGTTCAAGAAGCTCTCTCTACTTTTACCCGATTTTTTAATCAAGGGGTAAGGGAGAAGTCAAAAGTCAAAAGTCAAAAGTCAAAATTATTTATTCACAAATGACCAATGACGAATGACCAATGACTACTCTGCTACAACCTTCACTTCTACCATTGCTGTCACATCTTGATGTAACTTCACATCAGCTTTGTAAGTACCGAGTTTACTAATGTCAGGTAAGGTAATACCACGACGATCCACTTCTTGACCGATCGCTTGCTGAATTAAGGTAGCTAATTCGCGGTCTGTCACCGTACCAAAGATTGCTTCTTTCTCTCCCACTTGCTTGGCAATGGTGAAACTGCCAACTTTTTCTAAAGCCGCTTTCAATTCTTGTGCTTGCTGCTTTAATTCTAATTGCCGTTGCCGTTCAACTTCTCGACGACGTTCGACTTGCTTTAAAACTCCAGCTGTAACTGGTACTGCCATTTTTTTAGGCAGCAAATAATTGCGGGCGTAGCCAGGGGCTACATCAACTAGGTCGCCATTTTTGCCTAGCTTGAGTATGTCTTGCGTTAAAACTAATTGCACTCGTTTCGCCATGAGCTGTCCTGTATACTTAAATATTTTTCTGCGATCGCGGTTACTACTGAAGATAGGATACCAAACCAATCCTTTGCACCGGACTACCCCCTATCATCCTTCTATGAGAGAAAGATAAGAGGGGGTAGAGTACCTGTACCAACAGGTTTGTAGCCTTGAGCCGCGATCGACGGTATGAAAAGGCTCTTACCTTTGCTACCGTCTCCAGACTCATCTTTAATGGAGCTAGGGCAAGACTTACTATTTTAGTTGAATTGTAGAGATAAATGCAAGTAAGGGTAGGTTCGCCAACCATATTTATTGCTCAACTTGAAAATCTATGTAAACCCGCCCTTACCAGACTGTAAAGAAAGCAAAAAGCGCCCCCCTTTTTGGGGAGGCGCTTTCCTAAATCAAACTAACGCGAATTAGCCATTGAGGGAAGGAGCTTCGACAGCAGCTAAGTCGAGGG
>NZ_PYCI01000092.1:0-27326 GCF_003015105.1 Chroococcidiopsis sp. CCALA 051
CTATCCAATTATGTAATTTTCGCTCTTTTTATGGGAAAACACCAGAAATAATCTTAGCGACTGGAAGCGAACAAAACACTACAATTATTCATGGAAACAATGGTGCGGGAAAAACGAGTTTATTAAATGCCTTTACGTGGGTATTGTACGAGAGATTTAGTGCAGCTTTTGCTTCTGTCGAGCAATTAGTAAATAAACGCGCGATCGCCGAAGTACAATTAGGTGCAGCAGTAGAATGTTGGGTAGAAGTCAGTTGGGAACATGAAGGAAAACGTTACCGCACTAAGCGCAATTGTCGAGTTTATAAAAATGAATTAGATATAGATGCAGGTAAAAGCGAATTATTTATGTATGTGTCTGGAGATGATGGACGTTGGTATATTCCACCAGAACATCCAGAGGAAATTATTCATCAAATTCTTCCCAGTAGTTTACATCAGTATTTCTTTTTTGATGGCGAACGCATCGAGCAAATTGTTCGTTCTGATAAAAAAACAGAAATTGCTGAAGCTACTAAAATGCTTCTGGGAGTTGAAGTCTTAAATCGCGCAATTCGACATTTAGGAGAAGCAAAGAAAACTCTAGATAATGAGTTAAAAGCAATTGGGGACGGCGAAACACAAAAGCTACTTAGGCAGCAGAGTAAAGCCGAGAAAGAAATAGAGCGAATCAAGCGTAGGCAAATAGAAATCGAGCAAGAATTAGAGTATCAAGATACGCTGAAGAAAGAAACGAGCCATTATCTACGGGAACTTAGTGCGGCAAAGGAATTACAAGAAAGACGGCAGGAGTTAGAGCAACTGAAAAAGACGAATCAAGATAGTCTTAAACAAAGCCGAGAACTTTTAAAAAGAGCTATTTCTACGAAAGGATATACAGTACTTTTATCAGAGACCACAAATCAATTTCGATCTATAGTTACGGAATTAAAACAGCGAGGAGAATTGAAGGCAGGAATTTCGCGGGAATTTATTAGCGATTTACTGAGTTCCCAACGTTGTATTTGCGGTGCAGATTTACATGAGGGAGATTTCGCTTGCGAAAGTGTGAAAAACTGGTTAGAAAGAGTAGGTTCTTCTACTGTAGAAGAGACGGCTATTCGCATGAGCGCACAAGTAGATGAAATTGATAAACAAGCACCTACTTTCTGGGAAGAAGTAGATAGAGAGCAAGCTAGAATTCAGCAATTAAGACAGACAATTTCACAGATAGAAACTGAATTAGATTCTATTCAGGAACGATTGCGTAAAGATCCAAGTGAAGAAATTCGGAGTTTACAAAAACGTGTAGATGCGATTGAAGTAAAAATCAGAGAAATAATCCTAGAACAGGGAGCAAATCAACAGCAGGTCGTTAATTTTCAAGCCGAAGCTGAGAATTTAGCTAAGCAAATTATCAAACAAAAATACAATGAAGAAAGACAAATATTAGCTCAAAGACGAATTGCTGCTACTCAGGATGCGATCGAGCGCTTAACCGAAGTGCGATCGCGACAAGAGCAACAGTTTCGCTTACAGTTAGAAAAACGAGTTCAAGAAATATTTCGAGAGATTTCTTTTACTCCTTATATTCCTAAAATTAGCGATCGCTATGAACTAACATTAGTAGAAAATACAATTGGTATAGAAATGCCTGTCGCTGCGTCTACGGGAGAAAATCAAATTCTCAGCCTTTCTTTTATTAGCAGTATTATTGACAGAGTGCGGGAATGGAGCGAGAAGAAAATGCTAATGGTTCCCGATACCAGTACTTTTCCAATCGTGATGGATTCCCCCTTTGGTAGTTTGGATGAAATTTATCGCCGTCAAATTGCTAAAACTATTCCTAAATTAGCAAATCAATTGATTGTTTTGGTGACAAAAACTCAATGGCGGGGTGAAGTAGAGGCAGAAATGTCAGGCAGAATTGGCAAGCAATACGTACTGACATATTATTCTTCTAAACCTGACTGTGAAGAGGATTCTATTAGTATTGGTAGCAGGCGCTATGCTTTAGTTAGGCAGAGTCCGAATGAGTTTGAATATACCGTAGCAGTAGAGGTAGAGGACAATGGCTAGTTCGTCTCCTACACAGAATTTTGATGATGGTGAGATTAATCGCTGGCTGTTGCAGGGTTTTGGTCAAGGATAAAAGTATATGATTGCAAATCCAGATTACAAATACATGTCCTTCTCAGAGTACTTGAAATGGGAAGAACGTCAAGAATTCAAATACGAATATGTCAATGGCGAAGTTTATGCCATGACTGGGGGTACTATCCCTCATAATGATATTGCTGTTAACCTAACTACTACTTTAAAAACTCAGTTACGAGGAAGGCGTTGTCGCGTTAATATGGCTGATGCAAAAGTTTGTGTATCTGAAGAGGGATCATGTTATTACCCAGATGTGGTAGTAAGTTGTGACGAACGAGACAGACAAGCAACCAAATTTCTTCAATATCCTTGTTTAATTGTAGAAGTTCTTTCGCCTGGTACAGAAGCTTACGATCGCGGCGGGAAATTTACTCAATATCGTCGCATTTCAACTTTAAGAGAATACGTTTTAGTTGATGTAGAAAAAGTAAGTGTAGAGTGTTTTCGATTAAACGATCACGGTTTTTGGGAATTGCATCCATATGAAACAGGGGATGAAGTGGAACTCACGAGTATCGATCTTCGTTTTCCTATTTCTTTAGTTTACGAAGACGTACAATTTTCTAATTAGAATGTTGGGCGAATAAAATTCGCGTCTACACAAACAAAGTCTGCCTGCAATGTACGACAGGTTTATGTACTGCGAGAACCAGGTGAGGAAACTTATCAACAGGAAACAGTTTTAGGCGAAGATGCTAAGTTGTCCCCGCTAGCTTTTCCTGAAATTGAGGTACAGGTGAGTCAGATGTTTTTGTAATTGGGGGTGCGATCGGTTTTTCTGAAGAATTATCAAGACACAGAGAAATTATTGAGTTAATATAGCTAGGGATTAGGTGTTGGCAGAATGGTAGAAACTGGTAGGATTAGAGTTGCTAAAGATAAAGCTGAATTAGTAAAAGCATTAACATCAGCAGATGGTATGACGGGTCCATTTCCAACTTACGCTGATGTCATTGTGTTTGCTGCTGCTTTAGGTGCAAAGCACAAAAAGCGCATTCCCTTGGAGGAAATTTCTAAAAGAGAACCAGCGCCAATTGGACAAGAGCATTTTTTGATTAAGGGTTATGACTTTGTAATTAGGTTATTAGCAATGATTGATGTAAAAGAAATTAGTATTTTGTCACATGATGAGAATTATGTGAATAAAGCCTTACGTATTTTTGAAGAATATGCAAATGGTGGACTTGAGGTTCTGCAAAATGAATTACGAGGAGCAGTAGATTATTCCGAGCGAATGTTACTGCTTCTAAGTACTGAACGTTTTAAAAAAATTCAGAATAAAGAATTTGACTTGAGTAAATTTTTGTCGTGAATTTGCTGATAGCAGAAACAATAAATTAATAATATCCAGAAAAATATTTAAATACAAAACTTCTAATCTGCTGCACTTAAGGATTTGAATCATGTCAAGAACTCTGGGACAGTTACTTTATTCTCTACGTAAAGGAGATTTGTTATTACCAAATTTTCAACGTCCCTTTGTCTGGAACTCTGAGCGCTGGCAGTCCCTCATTGCTTCTATATTTCTGGAGTATCCTATTGGGCAAGCACTCATTGGTACAGAAGCTGACAGTCAAACAATGTCTGTTAATAAGCCATTGTCTATTCCTGAAAAAGTTTTGCGTGAAACTCTTCTCAAAAAAACTAATATCAAATTAGAAGAGACAGTGGGACTTAAAGCAACACAATACTTGCAAAAAGGGCAAGCTTATTCTTGTGATTATCTTTTAGATGGTCAACAGAGATTAACAGCTCTCGACTTGATATTTGGTACAGCATATCACTTTGCTGATGGTAACGAGCTTAATAGAAACTATAGGTTAAGATGGTTTTTAAATCTAAATAAACTTGGTTTGAAAGAGCTAAAATGGTTAAATCTTCGTGAACTGCAACACGAAGAAGCGTGTGAAGTATTTGTTTTTGTTAAATATAAAAAAACAGATAGAAGTTGTCCTTTTTATTATGAAACATCAGATTCAGATTTAGCTAACTTCTGTACGGTGAAAGATCTACAAGAGCAGAATGATATAGAAGAAGGAATATATCTTCCTCTAGATAAGTTATATATCGAAAACGATGACGACAAATCTCTCCAATTCGATCCCACTAATTTTTGGATAGATTTATTTGAAGATAGGCAAGATATTATTATTAGCCAAACTATAGAAGGCAAGAAACTTAAGGAAAATTTTCAGCTAGGTAATATTGACAAAAGTAAGTATGATGAGGAGTGGAAAAAACTTAAGCGTTATTTTTTAAGCTGGAGATCTCAACTTCAGCAAATGCTAAGCGAGTTAATAAAGTTCCAATTTCCTGTTTTGGAAGTACCTTCAAAAGAGTTTAATCGCTTATCAGGTATTTTTTCAGTGATTAATATGGGTGGAGTTGAGTTAGAAACATTCGATCTGCTAGTAGCAAAAACTACTACAGCTGACTCTAGCCTTCGAGAAGTTATGAAGTCTATTTGTTTACAGTCGATAGAAGATTTTAGACAATCTATAAATTTATTACCAGAGCCTGCAAGAGAAGACGATATAGAAAATTTTTGGACGCTAGGAGATTTTCTTGGTGAGAAAAATGAAGATGCTGAACAAGTAGTTAAAGGAGCAAAGTTTCCAGAGCGTATTGCGAGGTCTTTTGCTCAGACAATTGTATTACATGCAAAGATATCAGAAGCTTTAGGCAACACTTGGTCAACTCGAACCAACCCAATTTCACATTGTAAGAAGAATAAATTTAATTTAGACTTAGCAGAAAGTACTAATCCTCAGGAAGCTGCTCGTTCTATCTTACAAATCGAAGATTGGGGGTATTCAGATAAGCTTATCTTAAGCCTGTCGCGTCAAACAGTTCAAGATGTTCAAGAGCAAGCAGCAAAACAGCTCCTTCGTGCTTATTTCTTTATGAAAGCGAAGCTTGGGATTCCTAAATTATCCTTCCTTCCCTACCGACAAATGGATCTTGTTTTAGCAACAATATTAACCGACTCTACATGGAGTAGGTTGTGTCAAGACCCTACAGGAACTATCATAAAAAAAATTCAATGGTGGTACTGGGGTTCTCTTTTTGGAGGAGCTTACCAAAAAGCACACTCTTCTATAGATAAACGAGTTTTAGCAGATATTCCCAGATTGTTAGCATATATATCCAAACCTACAATTAAGTGGAATGAAGTTTCTGACTTAAATAATAAATCTGACTCCTTTGAACAACTTAGTTTGATTAATACAGAAAAGCCACTGAATTCAGATGACTATAAAATTGAGCAAAGTTGCTTTACTGAAGTTCCTATAATAGGTTCTGATGGAAAAGTAGGCAATCGTTTTGAAATGATATGTGATGTAGTTGGCTACTCAAACAAAGAGGCACTAATGACATTTACTAGTAAGGCAATGGGTTTAGCGCTTCTTAGTTTTACCATTAGGAATGGCTTACCAGATTTTAAATTCAGAGATAAGAGTGATAACAACCATGAACTCAAGCGTGGCTCTCTACTTCATACTGGTCGTAACGATCTCCAAGCAGATCATCTTTATGCTGTGAATTCATGGTACAAATTTACAGGAGAAAAAGTAGATAGAAATGACGATCATCCAATTAATTCTCCTCTAAATCATTCTTGGATTTCTGCTAAAGCAAACCGCTACTGGTCAGATCATCCATCGTTTATGAAATTAGAACTTCAATCTGCGCTTGAAGGTAATCAAGACAGCATCGATTTTTTACATCATCATCTATTATCTGTTGAAGCAGTCGAGCATGAATATAGAGATATATTACTATCTTCTGAAGAGAAACAAAAAGATAATGCTAAGAAAGTACTTGAAGCTCTAATAGAAAAACGTTTTGAAAAACTCAGGCAAGAAGTGCTTAGTGAAAATCCTGAAAACTAAATTTTGTTAAATGCAAATAACTGAAATATAAAGCTTTCAGCATTCATATTTTATAATCTAGCCGGAAGCCCTACTTCCTTCGGCTGAACAAACTGACCATCAAAACCTACAGTTTTATCCTCCACGCTTCTTGCATCAGCTAAAGCCTTACGCAGTTCTGCCCGTTCCATCCGATCCTCAATTCCACCTAAAATATAAACTAGTAATTTCGCCGCTAAATCTTTCCCAGCAACTTGCACTCGCTTCTTATTTGGGTCATATAAAACGCCATACCAAAGAGACTGCGGATACTCCATGTTGCTAAATCCGCCTTCCAAATCAAATTTTCGCAACTTCTTAAAAATCTCTTTCAACTTAAACCCTTTCTTGAAAACCAAAACTCCCAAAGCTTGCGCCAAAGCCACTTGACCTACAGGACGGAACAGCATATTTCCTTCACCCCCATCCTTTTCAAAATTGAATCGCCGCAGGCTAGGGGTATCTTCGTCCTCCAACAATTTGTAACTGGGAAGAGTAGCCAAATAATCGAATAACTGCCAGAATTCAGAGATGCCTGCCTCAAGTTCCCTATTCTCTGGGCGCATGGGAATTAATCCTTTTTCCCACGGTTTCCAGTGCGGAAACTTCTGCCCTAAATAGCGTTCTGACATATCTTTGAGGGCTTGCAGCGTTGTCAAAACCGTTGACTTACTGGCAATTGTGGCACTATTCCAATTAATCCGTGGCTTTCGGTTCAATCGCTGTTCCAATAGCGGATGACTTACAGCAATCTTTCTTGCCACAATCGAAAAGCCATCATCTTCATTCAACTGGGCTAACTGACCTTTCGTTAGGGGTGCAGCCATCAAATTGACATGGACAAAAATAGACCTTACCCTTCGCCTTGCTGCTTCGCGGGTTTCCCCAGCTGCAACAGCACAGATGAACTCGATACCAATTTTTTCTTGAGGGATGTCCTGCAAATTGTTAGAGACGAGATTATTCGCGTCTTGACTATGAGATTGTTCTACTAAATCGGCTAGCTTGATGGAAGTGCCATCAGGAGATTTATCTTTGCGATAGCGTGGGAGTTGACCAGTTTTCAGCAACTCCATTAGCCCCTGCGCCCCCATCAGCCGATGTTGTCCATCCAGGGCGTATATGGTGACATCCGCCTCAGCAACATTTAGCAAACCAACCTTACCTTCTCGGTCTAGAGTAATAAAATCTGTAGTCGATGCGATCGCTCTACCCTGACTATCCCACTCAGCAGCTTTAGGATTATCTACCCAAGGTTGGCTAATCACCACCAATACAGGTGGGAACTTATGATGCTTCCGCGTGGCTAAATACTGTGTTAACGGGAGTTGTCGCGACCAATCCAGAGGACGCTGCTGAATTTCATCGATAGTGTCTGCGTCAATCTCGATATTGTCAGTTTCAGGATTATATTTTTGTCGCAGTAGGGGTAAAGCAGAGGCAAAATGTACCCGACTGGCAAACCACTCCAGCGTCACAGAACCTACATAAGCCTCAGTCCCGCCCATCTCTGTCTTTTGAACCAGTATGCGATCCTGCTGCTGCAAGAATTTATCTAGCAGGGTTGTCAGAGTTTGTTGTTCCTGAGTTTCTCGTTTCCCCATACTTTGCACCTAACGACGGTGATTCTAGAGTCCGCGAAGGCGGACTTTGCCTGTGTAGACGCGAATTCTATTCGCCCGTAATCTTTGCTACACTATCTTTCATTGCCGTTTTTTTCACCCTTGCATCCATGCATAGGTTAATTTCTTAAAAGAACTTGGCTCTATTGTCAAGTTTTTAAAAACTTTTAAATGCTGGTTTTTAAAAACCTCTAAACCTTACAATACTATAGTTAACTACTAGAAATTCGCGTAGCAGATTTGGTTTGTGTGGTTCTGTGACTTATAATCGCACCCATACTCGTCCGTATTTCCAGAGGTAGGGAGGATGACAATAGCGAATCAGCCAGACCAAAAAAATCAGCCAGCACGTAATGTAGCAGAGTTAGTCCAAGAGATCGAGCTACTGACGGCTGAAATACAAGAATTGTATTGTTCTGATGCGATACCCTGGTGTGTTGGTTACAGTGGTGGTAAAGATTCTACTGCTACTTTACAATTAGTTTGGAATGCGATCGCTTCTCTGCCACTTGAAAAGCGAAATAAAAAAATACACATTATGACTACAGACACCCAGGTAGAAAACCCTTTCGTTTCTACGTGGGTTTGTAACTCTTTAGAACAGATGAAGATTGCAGCAGAACAGCAGAAAATGCCTGTTGAACCTCATCTGTTACATCCCGCAGTCAAAGATACTTTTTGGGTAAACTTAATCGGCAAAGGCTACCCAGCACCACGAATGCGTTTTAGGTGGTGTACAGAACGACTTAAAATCCAGCCTGCTAATAATTTTATACGCAGTATGGTTCGAGACAATGGCGAAGTAATTCTCGTTCTAGGAATGCGTAAAACTGAAAGTACTAAACGCGCTATTATCATGGAAAAACATGAAGAAAGGCGTGTGCGCGATCGCCTCAGTCCAAGATCTAGTTTGATCAACTCTCTGGTTTATACTCCGATTGAAGACTGGCGTACAGATGAAGTTTGGCTATACCTCATGCAGTGGCAAAATCCTTGGGGATATAGCAACAAAGACTTATTTACCATGTACCGAGGCGCGACAGCAGATAACGAATGTCCCCTAGTTGTTGATACCTCTACTCCCAGTTGTGGCGATTCCCGCTTTGGCTGCTGGGTTTGTACGATGGTGAGTAAAGATAAATCAATGGAGGCAATGATCCAAAACGATGAAGAAAAAGAATGGATGCAGCCTCTATTAGATATCCGCAATGACTTGGATGTACAAGACGATCGCGATAAAAGAGATTTTCGCCGAATCTGGGGTGAAGTGCAACTATTTGAACGCAATCACAATGGCGAACTCTCAGTTGAACCCATACCTGGTCCCTACACTAAATATTGGCGAGAACATTGGCTGAGACGAGTTCTAGAAGCACAAACCCAAGTTCGCTGTACTGCACCCGAAAATATGCGTGACATCACCCTAATTACTACTGAAGAATTAAGCGAAATTAGAAGAATTTGGCTGGAAGAGAAACACGAATTTGATGATAGCCTACCTCGTATTTATGCAGAAGTGACGGGCGAAAGTTTCATTGATATTCGTCCTGGTGCAGATTATAGCCTTTTGGGTAGCGATGAATGGAACGTGCTAGAAGAAATTTGTGACGGGGATGCCATGCATTTAGAATTAATGGCAAAGCTTCTCGATACAGAACGTCAATTTCGCAAAATGGCAAGGCGTGTAGGTATTTACGACGCGCTAGAGAAATGTTTTAAAAGTAGTTCTCGCTCTCAAGATGAAGCAATTAAAAATGCTCATTTCAAGCGAGATTTAAAGGATGCTGTTGGTAAAGGCGATGTCGATAAGGTAAAGCAGCTAACTTTAGGGGATGCAGTGGATGTAGAGGACGATAAGCCGATGAGTTGGGGGAATTTTAAGTTTAAGAAATGATTTTACTCGAACTCGTATTACAAAACTTCGGTCCATATCAAGGCACGCAAGTCATCAACTTAAGTCCATTTAGTGAAACTGAAACTGAGAATATCTCACGCCCAATTCTCCTCTTAGGTGGAATGAATGGGGGTGGAAAAACAACTTTAATGGATGCGATTCGCCTCGCACTTTATGGACATCGCGCCCAATGTTCTACCAGAGGTAGTTTAAGCTATAGTGACTTTCTAACTCAGTGCGTTAACAGCCATACGTCACTAACTGAAAAAACTCGGATTGAATTAGCTTTCGGACATATTGAAAATGACAAACCTGTAGTTTATCGAATCGTTAGAACTTGGGAGAAAAACCCTAAAGATGGCAAGGATGTTTTGGGGATTTTGAATGATGATGAATGGCTAAATAGTGGTTTAGTTAGCATCTGGGACGAATATATTGAAAACTTACTACCTCTAGGAATTTCTAATTTATTTCTATTCGATGGCGAACAAATTAAAGAATTAGCAGAACAAGAAACACCTCCACTTGTTGTAGTCGAGGCTATTCGCGGATTGTTAGGATTGGAGTTGTCGGAACGATTAGCAGTAGATTTAGAAATTTTAGTCAATCGCAAACGCAAAGAAATAGCTGATGCAAAGGATGTAGTCAATTTAGAAGAAATAGAAGAAAAATTGAAGGTATTGCAAGATAAACAAAATGCAGAAAATTTACAGTTAACATCTTTGCAAGACGACTTAACACTAGCAGAGAAAGAACAACAAGAAACATTTAACAAATTCCTCGCTGAAGGTGGTAAAATAGCAGCCGATCGCAGCCAATTAGAACAACAGCATCAAACCAAAAACGCAACCGCAGAAACAGCGCGTCAAGCTATGAGAGAATTAGCATCGGACGTGTTACCTCTTGCCTTAATTACACCACTTTTAGAACAAGCGCGATCGCAAGCAGAAACTGAAATAAACCGAGCGCGATCGCAAGTAGCACAAGATATATTATTAGAACGAAACCAACGTTTATTAACACAAATTTCTAACATAAATATTACAGCGGAACAATTAGATAAAATCAAAATATTGCTCGAACAAGATGTAGAGACGTTCCATGGAACGTCTCTACAAGAATCTTCCTGGTTGCAAAGCGATCGCGAAACGCTAGATTACCTCACTAATTTACTCAACTCTGCTTTACCAATTGCAAAAAACTCCGCACAACAGCAGCAAACGATACTCGAACAACAAGCAGCAGAAATCGTCGATCTCGAAAGACAATTACAAACAGCAGCCTCGCCAGAAGCTTATCAGCAATTAGTAGAAACGCTACAAACAGCACAAAATAGAGTTACAGATATAAAAGCAAACTGTGAAACAGCCAAACGCCGCATTCTAGAATTAGAAACCGCGATCGCACAAACAAAAAAAGACTTAAACGAATATACCGAACAAACCATCGATCGCAAAAATACCGAACATATTATTACATCCGCATCAAAAGTCCAAGAAACCCTCAAACTGTTTCGCGAACGCTTAACCTTAAGAAAGCTAAATAAATTAGAAGTAGAAGTAACAGAATGCTTCCGCTATTTATTGCATAAATCAGATTTAGTACATCGAATTGCGATCGCTACCAATACCTTTAGCCTTTCCCTCTACGACTTACAAGGGAAACCAGTCCCCAAACATCGCCTCTCAGCCGGAGAAAAACAACTTCTAGCGATCGCATTTTTGTGGGGACTCGCCAGAGTCTCTGGCAGACGCTTACCCATCGCTATCGACACCCCCCTCGGACGCTTAGACTCCTCCCACCGCCAAAACCTAGTCGAACGCTACTTCCCCTCCGCCAGCCACCAAGTCATCCTGCTTTCCACCGACACCGAAATCGGTAAAAAAGAAGTCCAAACCCTACGCCAAAACGAAGCGATCGCCCGCGAATATCTTTTAAAATACGATCCAACAGAACGACAAACTACTATAGAACCTGGCTACTTCTGGTAAGTCAAAAGTTAAAAGTCAAAAGTCAAAACTTAAGAGTTACAGACGACCAATTACCAATTACCAATTACCATCTACTGCTATGGAGTCACCAATCGATCGCATCCGCCTGTCCCAAACAGCAAAAGAACAACTGATCAAACTCAAACGCAATACCAAGATCGACCAATGGAATATATTGTGTCGTTGGGCTTTTTGTCGTTCTCTCGCCGAACCAACTACCCCCTCACCCGTACCAATTCCTACAGATAGCAACGTAGAAATGACATGGCGTGTATTTGGGGGAGAAATGTCAGATGTCCTAGCGATCGCGCTCAAACAACGCTGCTATAACGATAATCTGGGTATAGATAAAGAAACCCTGGCAACTCAATTCCGCTTGCACCTACACCGGGGTATTGGTTATCTGGCAGGAGATCCTAATATAAAGAAGATAGAAGACTTAACTGCCATTGCCCTACAACCTCATGGTCGAGTCTAACTACCTCGCAACATTACCAGAGATCGAACGCCATCGGGCGGCTATTTATCGTGTAGAAATATCTCGTCCTGTGCGATCGGCAACAGAAGCTGCAATCTTAAATAACGATACCACGTTTTTCGATTACGGTTGCGGTCATGGGGGAGATATCGATCGCGTGGCTAACTTGGGATATACCAGCAGCGGTTGGGACCCTTATTACCGTCCCGATGCTCCCCGTATTGCCGCAGATATTGTAAATTTAGGCTACGTTCTCAACGTGATTGAAGATTTGGAGGAACGCCGCCAAGCCTTAATTCACGCCTGGGAACTCACCCGCAAAGTTTTACTCGTCTCCGCGCAAGTCCTGATTAACGATCGCAGCAGCAATCAAATGGCGTATGGTGATGGCATTGTTACGAGTCGCAATACATTTCAAAAATATTACGACCAAGAGGAACTGAAAAAATATATTGATGAAGTCCTGAACGTCGATGCAGTTCCAGTCGCATTAGGAATCTATTATGTCTTTCGTGACGAACAAGAACGTGAGAGTTTTAAAGCTTTACGCTTTCGTTCTCGCGCTACTACACCAAGAATACGCATTCCTAGCAAGCGATTTGAAGATTATCAAGAACAACTCGCGCCTTTGATGGCTTTTGTCACGGAAAGGGGACGATTACCTGTCAAGGGTGAGTTAGCAGAGGAAGCAGAATTAATAACTGAGTTTGGTAATTTCCGCCGCGCCTATAATGTTATCTTACAAGCCACGGATGAAGCAGAATGGGATGCGATCGCCTATCGTCGTTCTTTAGATATTCTGGTATATCTTGCGTTAACTCAATTCAGTCAGCGTCCCAGTTTTAATAAGTTATCACCCGCACTGCGCCACGATATCAAAGCTTTTTTTGGCAGTTATCAAGAAGCTTGTGAGGTAGCAGATCGTAAGCTTTTCAGTTTGGGTAAGCCTGGAGTTATTACTAAAATCTGCCAGCAAAGCAAGATAGGAAAGCGTTTACCAACAGCTTTATACGTTCACGTCTCGGCAATTGAAGAATTAGATCCGCTGCTGCGGATTTATGAAGGCTGTGCGAGTCGGACTATCGGACGTTTGGAAGATGCAACGCTGGTCAAATTTTGTACGGATAAGCCAAAGATTTCTTATTTATTTTATCCAGATTTCGATACAAATCCTCATCCAACTTTACATACAAGTATGCAAATTCATTTGCCGGATTTGAAGGTATTTTATCGCGATTACGATCGCGCTGCTAATCCACCAATTCTGCACCGTAAGGAAACTTTTGTCAGCGAACGTTATCCTTTGTCCGAACAGTTTGCTAATTTGACTCGACAAGAGGAAGAGTTGGGTTTGTTGAAGAATTCTCGCGAGATTGGAACGCGGGATGGATGGTATAGGCGGTTGGAGGAATATGGGGTGGAGATTCAGAACGATCGCGTGGTTTTTGTTAGTTAGTAGGGGAGTTTTGGTTGATTTAAAATTTAAGGCTGAATTTATGTCACGCATCAGCCGTAGGCGTTAGCGATAGCGAAGGCGAAGCCGTTTGCGTAGCGTTAGACGCAAAGGCGCGAAGAGGAACGCTAAAGATGTAATGTGCGTGGGAGTAAAGTTTTGTTTATTGAGAATCGCGATCGCGTTGAATGGCTTGTTCTATAGCTATTTTTTCTTTGACTCTTTGAATGTAAGGTTTCAGTTGTTTTAAACTCTGTCCTGTCAGCATACTTAAATTTTCTAAAGTCATGCCTTTCATTAACATTTCTACGCACCATGTTTGTTGAGTTTGGACGATAACTGGTGCTTGTCCTTCTGGCGTGAGTAATCCTTGAGTAATTATCTGCCAGCGCTGCTGAATTTCTATTTCTGATAGTGGTAAACCAGCATCATTTAAAAATAATGCTGCTTCATTGTCTTTACGGCTTTTGAGCCACTGAGTCAAGGGGTTGCGAGTATAGGAACCGTATCGCTTTCCCAAAATCCATTGATTCACGGGGACTTGGCGCACGGAACCTTGAGTAATTTGCAATAAATAGCGATCGCGATCGATTATTTGATGAACTCTTTCTAAATTGGCAATTTCTAACGCTGATAACCCCGTGGCAAATAAGACATACATTAATGCATAATCTCGTAGTTCAATTTTCTTAGCTTTTTGGAGAATTAGATGGACTAAATTTGCTGGTAAATCTATAATTTTCTCTACACTACTTTCAGCTTCAACTTGGTTTAAGAATAACTCAACCAAACTTTCTAAAAACTCATCTCTACTCTGCCAAAGTGCTTGGAATCCTGTTGTAAATTGAATCGCGGCATATCCTAATAGCAAACTATTGAGTAAGCTAGCTAGCTGGGAAACTGGTAAATTAGTTTGTAATTGTTCCCGCTCGATGACAGTGGCGATATACTCAGCTACATACTGATTGGCTTGAGTTAAATATTCGCCAATCACTTGCTGATGTTCGCTAGAATAGCGCCTGGATTCACCTACTACAGATAATACTAACTCTGGCACTTGCTCTAAAGCCTGCAAGCGATCGCTAGCATAGTCTTTGAGTGCCTGATGCAAACTGCTTGTTTGACTCGCTTTCTCGCGCAGAGATTCGCCAAAATCTTTAAATACTGCTGATTCTGAGATTGCTGCTAGCAACAACCCTTGCTTGTTGCCAAAATGCCGAAACAGGGTGACTTCGTTCACCTGCGCTAGTTCGGCAATCTGCCGCGTTGTCGTCTCGGTGATTCCCTGAATCGAGAACAACTGCAAAGCCGCATCAATCAATCGCTGTCGAGTGGAAGTTAGTTGAGTAGCCATAAGATAGAAATTTATCAAATCGTGCAAGCAGTACTTGCAATTATATTTTTGCGTTGTTAAGCTGGGGTTGTAAGTAGCACTTGCATTTCCTGACAAAAGGTTTGTTAAGTGCTGAGTACTGAAAGTAGAGATTATGACTATAGGCTCAGTTGCAGAGGGTAAACAGCCGCTTGCTCTCAGCTGGATCAATGTGGTGTTTTTCGGCACGTTTCATGTTGTAGCAATGCTCGCTCCCTGGTGTTTTTCTTGGTCGGCTTTGGGAGTGACGATATTTCTTCACTGGCTATTTGGCAGCATTGGGATTTGTTTAGGCTATCACAGGCTCTTAAGTCACCGCAGTTTGCAAATAACACCGAAGTGGCTGGAATATGCGATCGCCTTCATCGGGGCGCTTGCCATGCAGGGAGGACCCGTCTTTTGGGTAGCGGGACATCGACAACATCACGCTCATACAGAGGACGTGGACAAAGATCCTTACTCTTCTAAGCGGGGTTTTTGGTGGAGTCACATGCTGTGGATTCTGTACCCGCGATCGGAGTTCTATATCTACGATAATTACCGAAAGTTTGCCCCCGATCTCGATCGCGATCCGTATTATCGCTGGTTGGATCGCTACTTCTTACTGTTGCAAATTCCATTGGCGGTGTTGCTATACCTTCTCGGCGGCTGGTCTTTTGTCATCTATGGTGTCTTTCTCCGCGCCGTATTACTCTGGCACAGCACTTGGCTAATTAACTCGGCGACTCATTTATATGGTTATCGCCATTTTGAGGTAGAGGACAATTCTCGCAATCTTTGGTGGGCAGCACTTTTGACTTATGGGGAAGGTTGGCACAACAACCACCACGCTCAGCCTAATGTAGCACCAGCC
Organism: Chroococcidiopsis sp. CCALA 051; assembly: GCF_003015105.1. Lineage (NCBI taxonomy): Bacteria > Bacillati > Cyanobacteriota > Cyanophyceae > Chroococcidiopsidales > Chroococcidiopsidaceae > Chroococcidiopsis > Chroococcidiopsis sp. CCALA 051. The sequence goes on from NZ_PYCI01000092.1 coordinate 15,710, forward strand.
GGACGGCGGTGGTGGGAAATTGATATGACATGGTGGGCAATTCAGGCTTTACAAGCTTTAGGTTTAGCTAAAAAAGTCGTGCTACCACCAACACAAAAGGCAAAGGCTTAGCGATCGCGATCTGGTAAGAACGCATAATCTATGTAGGGGCGCACAGCTGTGCGCCCCTACGAATTTTGTAATTTACTTTTTGGCTACCTACCACGAACTATGCGATCGCCTCTAACTCAAAATGTGAAAAATTATTGTGTTTACTAGTCACTGATAACTGTTAACTGCTCCCTGATTTAACGCTACACTGCATGAGTGCGACTTAATTACAATACGCGATCGCCCATATGCACGTCAGCGCCGAACTCTTTACTGTCCGCAAGCGTTTTCCTCTGACAATTAGTCGCGGAACGACAGCCCAAACGACAAATGTGTGGGTGAAAGTCGCACAGGATGGAATTGAAGGCTGGGGGGAAGCATCGCCCTTTTCTCTCGGAGATCGTCCGCAATCTACCGAAACGCTGTTGGAGGCAATACAAACAATTGCACCGCAGTTACAAAGCATGAATCCTTGGGAACGGCAGCGAATTGGTTCGATATTACAAACAATGCCTTCCTCTGCCCAAGCTGCAATCGATATGGCGCTGCACGATTGGATTGGGAAAAAGGCGGGATTACCCCTGTGGCAGTTGTGGGGGTTAGACTGCGATCGCATCGTGCCAACTTCAGTCACAATTGGGATTAATACCCCAGAAGCAGCCGTCGCAAGGGTAAGAGACTGGTTGCAATTTATCGAAGTCAAGATTTTCAAAATCAAGTTGGGCAATCCAGCCGGAATTGAGGCGGATCGGGAAATGTTAGCAGCAATCCGCGATGAAGTTCCGACTTTAGAGTTATTTGTCGATGCCAATGGCGGTTGGAATTTAGATGACGCGATCGCCATGTGTCGGTGGTTAGCCGACTATGATGTTAAATATGTAGAACAACCGCTAGCGCGGGGAGAAGAGAAACACTTACCCCAATTAAAACAGCGATCGCCTCTACCGATTTTTGTCGATGAAAGCTGTATGACAAGTCGCGATATTCCTCAGTTATCCAACTGCGCGGGCGGAATCAACATCAAATTGATGAAAGCTGGTGGTTTGTCAGAAGCAATGCGGATGGTACAAGTGGCAAAGACATTAGGATTACAGGTCATGTTTGGTTGCTATTCTGACAGTTCCCTCTCGAATACAGCCGCCGCCCACCTCGCACCCCTAGCCGACTATCTCGATTTAGATAGTCATTTGAATTTAACCGCAGAACCCTTTGTAGGTGCAATAATCCGATCGGGGCGGTTGTTGCCAAATTGCAAACCAGGATTGGGGGTAGAACGCAGTGCGGTTGCAGGCTGAAAGTAGGGTAGCCATTCTCTTGCACGACGGTATTAAAGGCAGTCAAGGTAAAACCGGACTTGCTCTGTTGCGCTACAGTCAGGCTCAAATTATCGCCGTTATCGATCGCCAATGTGCCGGAGAGTCTCTACCTGTAGTCTCTGGCATCAACCGCGACATCCCGATTGTCGGTTCCGTTGAGGAAGCATTAGCTTACAATCCAGACATATTAGCCATTGGTATTGCTCCTTCTGGAGGCATTTTACCGCAAGAGTGGCAGCAGGAAGTCAAGCAAGCTGTATTTGCAGGTTTATCAATTGCGAATGGTTTGCACACACCCTTAGCCACAATCCCAGAATTTCAAAACTTACGCCCAGGACAGTGGATTTGGGATGTCAGACAAGAACCATCCAACTTACCCATCGCCAGCGGACAAGCGCAAACGCTAGCTTGTCGGCGAGTGCTGGCTGTGGGTACGGATATGGGTGTAGGTAAAATGTCTGCTTGTTTGGAACTGGATCGTGCCTGTCAACAACGGGGCTTGCGTTCTAAGTTTATCGCGACCGGACAAGCAGGGCTGATGATTGCTGGCGATGGTATTCCCCTAGATGCAATTCGAGTTGACTTTGCAGCAGGGGCAGTAGAACAAATGGTCGTGCAACACGGCAGCGATCGCGATATTGTCTTTGTAGAAGGGCAGGGATCGTTACTGCATCCAGGTTCGACCGCAACCTTACCCCTGATTCGGGGAACGCAACCGACGCATTTAGTGTTAGTCCATCGTGCCGGACAAACTCACATTCGCAACCATCCTCACGTACCAATTCCAGCTTTAACAGATGTAGTACAACTATACGAAATGGTAGCTAAAGCAGCAGGAGCATTTGCCGATGTTCCAGTTGCCGCGATCGCGCTCAACACATTTCATCTCGATCTTGCCACGGCACGACAGGCGATCGAACAAGCTCAAGCCGAGACTGGTTTACTCTGTACTGATGTGGTACGCTTTGGAACAGAGAATATTCTAGATGCAATCGTAAAATAACGCGGTTCGCCCAATTGAGAGCGCGTCAAAATTTAAGCACTTCCGTGGGAGGGTTCCCCCACCGTGGGAAAGTTTTCGTGCAAAGCCGCTAGCAATTTTTTGCATCTTTGCGCAACATATCTTTCAGTAAACATACGTAAAAAGACAAGTAAATTAACTATGAACTTCGCAATTATACGCTTGATAGCTAGATCTAGATAGGCTTATGATTGTAGTATTTATAGCAGTTAAAACAATTTTTACTTAACCCGAACGAAATATTTTTACTCAGTAAAGCGATCGCATGAAATCCAAAAAGACATTATTCCCCATCGGTGTAGCATTCACCAGTCTGATTGGAGTATTGTATGCGACAGCATCAGTTATTTTGTTCAAGAATCTGCACCAAGCAGAAGAACGACATACTCGCCAAGCAGTAGAAGGAGTTTTAAGTGCTTTTACTCAATCCAAAAAAGATTTGAGCATTCATATTGATGATTGGGCAAGCTGGAACGATACTTATAATTTTGTCCTAGATCGGAACCAAGATTATATCGACTCTAATCTCTACCCAGCAGGATTGCTAGCACTCAAACTCAATTTAGTTCTCTACGTTCAGCCTTCAGGCAAAATAGTTTACGGAACTGGTTTTGACTTAAACGCTCAGAAATACAAGTCAATTTCTCCAGCATTGAAACCTCATCTAGTGCCACAATCTCCACTGGTGCGTCACAAGACTATAGAAAGTGGCACGGTAGGTATTGTCAATCTACCAGAAGGATTAATTTTAGTCGGAGCGCAACCAATTTTGTCCAGTGAAGATAAAGGACCGATTCGCGGTTCGCTCATTTTTGGGCGTTATCTCAATGCTGGAACGATCGCCACTTTATCCAAGTCTACCCGCCTGCCGCTTTCCGTACGTGCAATCGATCGCGCCGATCTGCCTGCTGATTTTCAGGCAATGCGAAATTTATTATCACCAACTAACAAAATTCTCGTACGTCCGATCGACAAAAATACAATTGCTGGTTACGCTTTGCTACCAGATATTTACGGTAAACCTGCGGCAATTTTGCGCGTTGCTATTGCCAGGGAAATATATCATCAAGGTCGGACAAGTTGGTATTATTTAACAATTTTACTAGCGATCGTTGCAATAATTTTTGCAACAATTATTTTTCAACTTATAGAAAAATTAGTAGCCTCCGAGCGTAAATGGCAAGAAAGTGAAGAATACCGTCATTTAGTTGCCAAGGCTTCTCAAAGTATTTTTTTAGTCAATGCCAGTACCAAACAAATTATTGAAGCCAATGCTACATTTGAAAATTTCCTCGGCTATCATTCCGGTCAACTACTCCAGTTGACACTATTCGATTTAGTTGCCGAAAATCAAGCAGTTATAGAGCGCTTTATCTTAGCATTGCAGGTAGAGCGTTACTTTACAGGCGAACAACAATATCGCCGTCAGGATGGAATACTAGTCGATGTTGAAATTAACGCGAACTTAATTACTCGCAACGGCAAAGATGTTTTTTGTATCATCGTCCACGACATTACTAAGCGCAAACAAATAGAGCTACAATTACAACACGAAGCCTTTCACGATTCCCTCACGGGTCTAGCAAATCGCGCCCTATTTATGATGCGGTTGGAGCAAGCACTGAGATTGCAACAACAGCAAGCGGACTATAGTTTTGCAGTTTTGTTTTTAGACCTCGATCGCTTCAAGGCAATCAATGATAGTTTGGGACATATGCTCGGCGATCGATTGTTGATCGGGATCGCTCAAAGACTAAGAGCGCAGATCCGCACGGGAGATACTCTGGCTCGTCTAGGCGGCGATGAGTTTGCAATGGTGCTAGAGAATTGTAGCGATCCCACCGAGATGATCAAACGGATACAACTGGCACTTAAGTTACCCTTTCGGTTAGATGGCAACGAGATTTTTGCCACCACAAGCATTGGCGCGATCGCCAATACCAGAGAATATCGCCAACCAGAAGATTTATTGCGCGATGCCGATACTGCTATGTACCGCGCCAAAGCTGGCGGGAAAGCACGGTATGAAGTTTTCGATACCTCCATGCGCGATCGCGTCGTAGCACTATTTCAATTAGAAACTGACTTGCGACGGGCAATTGACAACCAGGAATTGCATTTGCACTATCAACCGATAGTTTCGCTAGTCAACCAAAAAATTGTTGGTTTTGAAGCACTCGTACGTTGGCAGCATTCCCAAAGGGGTGCAATCTCTCCAGCAGAATTTATTCCAATTGCCGAAGAGACAGGGTTAATTGTCCCGATTGGCTGGTGGGTATTGCAGCAAGCTTGCCAGCAAATGCAACTTTGGCAAGCACAATTTGCCTTGAACGTGCCGTTCAAAATCAGTGTCAACTTTTCTGCACCGCAGTTTACTCAACCGCAAGTAGGAAAACAGATTATTCAAATATTACAAGCCACTGGACTCGATGCTAAGAGTTTGCAACTAGAACTGACTGAAAGCGTACTGATGGAACACCCTGAAGCGATCGCGGCTTTGATGGAAGAACTCAACGCTTTGGGAGTCTCCCTAGCACTAGATGACTTCGGCACGGGTTATTCTTCCTTAAGTTACTTACAAAGGTTTCCGATAAATATCCTCAAGCTAGACCGTTCCTTCGTTTGCCGAATTGGTAAATGCTATCAAAGTTGGGAGATCGTTCGCGCTACAATCATGCTTGCCCGCGCCCTAGACATGGAAGTCGTGGCTGAAGGAATAGAAACTTTAGAACAGCTTGCCCGTCTGCGAGGACTCAAATGTAAATTTGGGCAAGGATATTATTTCTCTCAACCTGTAGATAGTACTGCAGCTGGAGAATTACTCGCCCAGCAGTTTGATAGGCTAGTCGAAGTTGTAAGTCGTAAGTAGAGAATTAACTGGTCATTGGTCACTGGTCACTGGTTACTGCTCGCGATCTCCCTTTACCTTTGCAAGCACTTTGGTACGCTAAGCAAGGAGATTGGGAACGAGCGCACGTACCGATCCAAGATGAAGCTGACGCTGATAGTGCTTGGGTTCATGCTCATTTACACCGTCAAGAAGGTGACTTGAGTAATGCTCGTTATTGGTATAAGCGCAGCGGGCGATCGCCCGCTCATATCGATCTCGATCGCGAGTGGGAAGAAATCACCAAAAGCTTGTTGACAAAAGTAGCAAATGATGGATTGCTAAACCAATAGTAAATCACCCCAAAGCACTACTCAATCTCATCAATTAAGCCAATCTGAAGTAACTTCTCAAATCGAAAAAATTAACAACTCAATCCAAACTTTACTCATTTCACACAGTTTATAAATTTTATAGACTAATAGACATATGCTTGATAGCCACTAGGTTGTCTTGTTGAATTTGCTCTCTGAATAATGGGCATCTGCCTACTAATAGAGTGCGGCTTTAAAGTATTATGAGATCGATATTTTGCCAAATTTATTCGCTAAGTTCTTGCAACAAAAAGTTTAAGTGTAGAAGCAAGTTTTGAAGGTCGCTTTGCTTCAAGAAGACAGCGCGAAAAATCTAATAGAGTCGTTTTGCAAATCATTTAAATTACAGACGAATATTGCATTTTGATGTAGCGATCGCATCAGTTTTGTCGCGAGTTCATTCTCAGTGACAACTAATGATTGATGCAGTATTTTCTTGGTCTTTAAGAAGCGAATGTTTTGAATGAATTGATGATATCCGTTCGCAGATTGATTGAAGACGAACATTTTTTTAAGTAGGGCTTTAATTAGTCTGCTTGATGTTCGAGCGAATTGAGCAATTGGTGTAAACAGTCGGAGGTTTTTTGATGGCAACTTCAGATAATCAAACCACATCGCAACCGGAAACTAGCTCTAACAACTTTACAGGTAATAGTAACTGGGCATTTCAAGACAGCCAGTTACAATCCAGTGAAGGCAACACCTTAGATGAAAGTAGTAACCTCTCTGGTGGTAGTAGCGATCCCTTTTCTGGTGGAGATACGGAATCAGATAATAATAATCCTTTTGCTGGTGGCAATGCTGAAAACAACCCACAAGCTAGCAATCTCCCCGATAATTTGCCGTTTGGCGATACTCTTCCCTCCTTACCAGAAATTGAAACCGACCAACCCGTACCCTTTGACAGTGACAACTTTATCTTGGATGTCAATAATTTAGAGTCCGATTCAGATTCTACTGGGAACACTGGTAGCGGCAATGGGAACTGGAACCTTGGAAGTAACAACACAACCGATGGTAATGGTAACTGGAATTTCAGCAGTGACAGTCAAACCAATGGTAATGGCAACTGGAATTATGCCGATGGCAATACAAGTACTGGTAACGGGAACTGGAATTTTGGTACTGATAACCAAACCAACGGTAACGGCAACTGGCAATTAGGTGAGAGCAATACCGTTCTTGGCAATGCCAATATGCCCGAAGGCAGCAATAACAACATCCTCGGTAGTGGTAACACTGCCGATGTTAGTAACAGCACTCTTCTAGGAAATCGTCTTGAGATCGGCAGTGATGGCAGCGCGATCGGTAATGAAGACTGGGCTTTCCCTCTTAGTAGTGACAGCGAACCGATTTCACTTGGTAGCAGCCAGCCCAGCCAAGAGATCGGCTTTGATATTAGCACGGGCGTGAGCAGTTTATTTGGTTCTGGGGGCGCGACTCAAGAAACCATAGATACTGCTACGAACCTTCCAGATTATAACAACCCAAACTATACGTTCGAGGGCTTGGGCTAAAGCTTTGCCGTAGAACATTTTCAGAACATCTTCGGCAAACAACTTCAGGCTTGGCAATGCGATCGCGCTTAGGTTGTGTTGCCAATTTGTCCAAAAATCAGGAGATAAATCATGGAGTTTGAACTCCCACAATTTGCCCAGGATACTATTAATGAATTTCGCTCGTCTGCTAGTACGGGGTTTGCAGAAGCACTGAACGAAATTCTTGCAAATGCGAATACAACAGAAGGAAATTCACCCGAACTTCCAGATGATGTTGCAGCAAGCATTGACGCACAAGCAGACCTGATTGGAACTGGGGTACAGGATGTTTTTGCTAATTTAAGCAATGACTCCCTAACTAACGTCAATGAAGGTAACAGCGATAGCAATTTTCAATTCAATTTTGAACCCGCAACTGACGGTTTATTTGGTGGTCAACTCAGTCTTGTAGTCAACGGAGAAACAGAGCCATTATTCACCTTTGATATTGGTGGAGCTGCACCTGTCACTGGTGATAGCAGTTCCTTGTCCGGTAATTATCAAGACTTTTTTGCTAGTCTCGCTGGTGGAGAAAATCCCTTTGCCAGTGCTTCGATCTAGTTAAAAGACCTAGTCTAGTAGGGCATTACCCACCCTAATACTTTTCGTCGGTGATGCCAAGAAAGCGCTTGGAGATCCCCCTTAACCCCCCTTATAAAGGGGGGAACAATAGCAAGGTGGGCATCGCCCCCTTTACATACTTGGTAGAAACAATAGCAAGGTGGGCATCGCCCACTTTACTTACTTGGTAGGAACAATAGCAAGGTGGGCATCGCCCACTTTACTTACTTGGTAGCGTGAAATAAAAACGACTTCCTTCACCTAACACGCTCTCTGCCCAAATTCGTCCACCATGCTGCTGTATAATGCTACGGCAGATTGCTAACCCAAGTCCCGTGCCACCTTTTTTTCGGGAATCGGAGGCATCAACTTGATGAAAACGCTCGAAAATACTTTCAATCTTATCCTCTGGGATACCACGCCCCCGATCTTTAACGGTGAAGAGAATATTTGTTGATAGGGAAGCTGAGGCAGAATTTAACTCTGAATTCAAAACTCCGAACTCCGAATTCTCACCACCTTCGATCGCTTCAACACTTAACTCAACTGTGGAGCCTTCTGGAGAAAATTTAATTGCATTCCCGAGGAGATTAGTTAAGACTTGAATAATGCGATCGCCATCGACGTTGAGTTGAATATCTTGGGAATAAACAGATAGAGTAACTTTGGCACGATTTGCCATCACCTGCATCAAATCCGTTGCTTTTTCTAATAAATCAGCCGCGTTGCACGATCGCTGCAATAAACTAATTTTTCCCGATTCCAAGCGTTCCAACTCCAGAATATCGTTCACCAGTCGCACCAAGCGATCGGCTCCCTCAGAAGCTATATCAATCACGCGCCGTCCGCGATCGCTATGAGCGTCAATTAGACCGCTAGATAATAAATTTAGCGCCCCGTGAATTGAGGTTAAAGGCGTGCGGAGTTCGTGACTGACAACAGAAACAAACTCATCTTTCATGCGTTCGATCGCGTAACGTTCCGTAATATCTTCCCCAATACTGAGAGTCGCGATCGCCTCACCCTGTAAATCACGCAAGATCGTGTTATTCCAAGCAATTAACCGTTCTTGCCCAGATTTAGTCAAAATCGAATTTTGATAGTAGTTGTGCAAGCCTTGTTGCTGTAATTGCAGAAAATGCTCCTGCACGCGCTGACGCTGATGAGGTGGTAAGAACACTTCATACCAATTCTTGCCCAAAACCTCCTCTGAGTTATATTCTACCAATTCAAGAAAGAATGGATTGACATACTCGACAATTCCTTGGCGATCGAGTCCTACCACGACTAATCGGACATTCTCTAACAAACTCCGCCAACGTCTTTCTGCTTCTCGCAACGAGGCTTCAATTTGCAAGCGCTGAGTAATATCGCGGGCAATGGTAGATAGTAGCTTCACCTTTCCCTGCGAGGATTTGTGGGCGATTAATAGTTGGGAAACTGGAATTTCGCGTCCATCGTGACTCAGAATTGCTGTTTCACCTACCCAAACGCCATCCTGAATTGCCGTGGGAATTGCTTCGCGGTGCAAGAGGTCGTAAGCCCAAGCAGGATGGAGATTGCTCAGATGCAAGTTCGTGAAATCGCGATCGCGATCGCAACCAAAAACTTTACAAGCAGAGCTATTTAAATAATTTACTCGTTCGTCTAGATCGGCAGTAGCGACAAAATCTAAAGTTGCTTCGAGGATAGCAATCAGCTTTGCCCGTTCTTCTTCTGCATGTTTGCGCTCGGTAATATCTTCGACAATACCTTCATAGTAAAGCGGCTTACCGTCGTCATCTCTGACAATTCTTGCCTGTTCTGCAATCCAAATCGCTTGACCATCTTGACGATAGACTTGAGACTCAAATCCCGCTACGGTGTCGTGCTGTTGTAATAGGCGAATGAACTCAGTCCGGCGGTTGGGATTGACGTAAAGCTGTTGTCCCAAGTCAGAGATATGCGCCATCAGTTCGGCGGGAGAGGAATAACCGTAAATCTTTGCCAGCATGGGATTTGCCGTCAAATATCGCCCATCTGGTGTTGTTTGAAAAATTCCTTCGATCGCATTTTCAAAAATACTACGATACTTAGTTTCAGCTTGACGTAGAGCCTCTTCTGCACGCTGGCGTTCGGCAAGTTCTCGTTGGAGTTGTAAATTTAAGAGGTAATAGACTAATAAAAATCCGATCGCGCTGAAACCGAAACTAACTAGAGACACGGCGATCGCCTTGTCAGCCCGTTTTTTAGCTTCCCGCGCCGTCTGCTGCAACAATTGTTGTTGGGCAACGATCTCTGGTGCAGTTGCTGGTGTAGTCGATACTGCTACTTCCATTTGCAGATTGACTTGGCGATCGACCGTTACCCTCCACTCTGTTAAGGAGTAGAAAGAAACCCAGCCTAAACACAATAGAGTTAGCAAATATAACAGCGCTAAACTCAATCGACTCACAATCCCATTTCGGATTTTGTCACTAGTCATCAGTCAGTTATCAGTTTTCAGGTATCGGTGTAGAGACGTTACATGTAATGTCTCTACAAAGTTATGAGTTGTCAGTTAACCGTCAACCAACAACCAACAACCAATTATCATTTACCAGTTACTATCGCTTTTCATTAATTGTGCATTCTGAAGCTGTAACATTTGGTGACGAATTTTACTACGCTCTAAGCGATTTAGTACTCTAGCAACGAGTTCGGGTCCGATAACTGGCTTATTTACGTAATCGTCAGCACCAATCGTAAAAACTCGATGAATTGTCTCAGCATCAGTACGAGCGGATAGAAATATAATTGGCAGTTCGCTCCACTGGGGATCGTTGCGTACCACTTGGCAGAGGTCGATACCGCTCAATTGTGGCATCTCTATGTCTAAAATCAGCAGATCGGGGCGAAAGTTTGCCAAATCATGCCAAAATTGCTGAGGATCTGTAAGCAAGGTCAGTCTAAATCCCCAAGGTTCTAGTAATACCTGCAATCTTTCCAGTAACTGCGGATCGTCATCCACAAGCATTAACTTTGCTTCTGGAGTTGTGGATGCTTGCAAAACTTGCGCGATCGCCGCGATCGCTTGAGCTGGTGGTACTGGCTTTTGCAAAAAACTCCGCGCCCCTAACCGAGCTGCTTCCACGCGATCGGCAAAACTCTGTGGCGCAGTCAGGACAATCGTAGGTATCGGTGGCTGTGCGTTTGCTAGAGTTGACAAAAACTGCAAACCATGCACCCGATTTTGGCAAAAGTAGAGGTCGAGCAGTACTGCATCAGGTTTAGTATAGGCGATTGCCGAGCGTGCCTGAGACAAATCCCCTGCCACAACTACCTCCATTCCCGCCGCTGTAGCTTCTGTTGTTACAGCTTGCGCGATCTCGGGATCGCTGTCTACAACTAGTAATTTGGTAATTGGTAATTGGTAGTTGGTAGTTGGTGGGGAAAATTGAGTTTTGACTTCTGACTTTTGACTTTTGACTTCTTCTACAGCGTTCAAATTTTGCCGTAATGCGGCGACGAGTGTTGAAAGATGCTCTATACGCTCTTGAGTGAATTGAGTTTCATCAGATAATTCTCGTTCAATTTGGCGACACAATTGAGAAGCGGCGATTAAACCAAAACTACCGAGAGAGCCGATTAAAGTGTGAGCTTCTTTCGCTGCTTGGGATTGTAGTTGAGGATCGAGACACTCTTGCTTGACAGATGCGATCGCCTGTTCTATCACTTCAATCCGATTGATATATTTTTCTCGATGTCGTTCCCATAAAGGGATTAATTCTGGTGGAATTTGGGATTGGGTAATTGGTAATTGGTAATTGGTAATTGGTAGTTGGTAGTTGGTAGTTGCTTCCTTGTCCCCCGTGTCTCCCTTGTCTCCCTTGTCCCCCTTGTCTCCCTTGTCCCCCTTGTCTCCCTTGTCC
>NZ_PYCI01000093.1:0-27111 GCF_003015105.1 Chroococcidiopsis sp. CCALA 051
GTCACCAGCCACTACTCCCTGCTCCCTGGCAAATACAAAGTAAAACAACTACCACGCCGCAATTCTGAGCGAACGGTAATATCGCCCCCGTGTAGTTGAGCGAGGCGACGCGACAAGGCTAAACCCAGTCCCGTACCTTCATACTTCCGGTTCAAACCACTATCAACTTGGTGAAATGGTTGAAAAATTGCTTCACAATCTTCTAGCGCAATACCAATCCCAGTATCTATGACTGAGAATAAAATTTGTTGAGATGTTTGTTCAATGCGTAACGTAATCGAACCCGTATCTGTAAATTTGAGCGCGTTAGATAATAGATTGACTAGAATTTGATTCAAACGCCGTCGATCGGCAGTACAGGTTATTGCCTCAGAAGCGATCGCTAAATGAAATTCTAATCCCCGCTGCCGACAACGTTCTTGAAAAAGAGATAGACAAGCTTGTGCTATATCTTCAATGGATAAGGTTTCTGGGGTTAATTCTTCTTTTCCTGCTTCAATTTTAGTGAGGTCGAGTAAGTCATTGATCAGGTCTAACAAATGCTTGCCAGAGGTATGAATGCATTCAATATACTGCTTTTGTTTGGCATTTAACGAACCAAAAATTTGTTCCATTAATACGCCAGAAAAGCCTAAAATTCCCGTTAGAGGTGTCCGTAGTTCGTGGCTGATATTACTTAAAAATTCACTCTTAGCTCGATTGGCTGTTTCTGAAACCAATTTTTCTGCTTCTAATTCTTGAGTACGTTGTTGAACTAATTCTTCTAAACGCTCGTAACTTTGTGCATTATAGAGGGCGATCGCAGCTTGATCGGCAATTTGTTGCAATAAATAAATTTCTTCGTGAGTAAAAGTGCGATAAGTGTTAGTAGTCTGCAAAGATAGACCACCGAAAAGGCGATCGCGAATAAAAATTGGGACGCTCAAAACAGAACGAGTACTTGCTTGTTCTACTTGCATCTGTCTAATTCTCGTAGAAGGCAATTGAGAGTAGTCAGGAGCGTGAAAATAGCGCTGACAGTAAAAATCAGAGTCAGGATCTATCAGATCGATCCATTCTGATTTGGGAAATTGGAGGTTGAGCATTGAGTAAATGCGATCGCTGGCTCGCCACTCTTTCAAAATTTGCACTGAGTCTGTATCGACAGAAAAAATCAACAGTCGATCGACATCAAAACATTCACCAGTCAGTCTGACAATTTCTTGTAAAATTACATCTGGATCGAGGATAGAATTGAGTGCTTGACTAATCTGATTGAGAGTTTGCTGGCGGTGTAATTGCTGCTGTACTTGAGAAAATAATTGGACTTGATGAATGGCGATCGCGCACTGGTCGCTAATTGCTCCGACTAGAGAAATCTCTTGCTCCGTCCAATCTCGTTCTCGCTCGCATTGGTGCAGGATAATTCCACCCAGAAACGACTGACGATACAACAAAGGGGCGATAATCAAAGCGCGAATGTTACATTCTCCGGCAGCGTCTCTAACTGCCATAGAGACATTCTCATCCATATCGCGAACGATAACCATCTCTCCCCGCAGCAGTTTATCTTGATAAAAAGGGTAAAGAGAGCATTCATGTCCTAGTAGATGCTCCCGCTCTCTGGTCGCAGCGCTGATATGATAAATTCCCATTTGGGCTTGAGAATTGGGCTGAGAAATTAGGCAACGACTCAAACCTAAAGCTTGGTGTAGCATATCTGCTGTAATTTGCAGCACCTCATCCAATACCAAAGTTTCACGCATGGCGTGGACGATGTGATTGATAATTGCCTGTTGCTGCGCTTGGAGTTGAGTGCGGGCTGCGGCTTGCTGCTGTTGGCGACGAAGTTCAAATTCTTGCAGCGATCGCTTCAACACTACGGGTAGGCGAAACAACCGCTCTTTCATGACATAATCTGTCATGCCTGCTTTGATGCAATCAACTGCTGCCTCTTCTCCCAGACTGCCAGTCACCAGAATCAGTGGAATCTCATGCCCAGATGCCTGCAAAAGTTGCAACACCTGATATGCCGTAAACTGAGGTAACCGATAATCTGCCAAGATTGCATCGTAAGTTTGAGTTTGCAGCAGGTGCTGGCACTCACTCTGACTTTTGGCGATATCGTAGGTAAAAGCGATCTGGGCGGATTCAAGGGCAAGTATCATCAAATCGACATCTGCCTTTACGTCTTCTACGATTAACAGGTGAAGTTGCGCGGCAATTGACAATTCTTGCCGCTGCATAACCTGAGAATGCTCTAGAGTCTGCATAATTGGCTGAGCAGAGGGCGAGGACAGGGGTTTACATGGCAATAGCATCCAGTACGAACCAATACGGCGAATGACACCGATTCAGGTTTTAAAATCTAGTGATTTCACTACGTGGCTGCTGATTTCCAGAGCGTAACATGCATTTCAGTTATTGTCTGCTGCTGTGGTAGTCAAGATTACCTAAGACCCGATCTTGAGCGACTCTGCTTGGACGAATAACATCCTAGCTGGCGAAACTTCTACTCCGCTCTACTATCTTCAGGAAAGTCTAAATTTCATCAAAAAAGTAGCACCTTGTTGGGGTATGCTCTCAGCCCAAATTTTGCCACCGTGACGGTGAATGATGCGCTGGACGATCGCTAATCCAATACCCGTACCTTTAAATTCTTTTTGGGAGTGCAACCGCTGAAAGGCTCCAAACATTTGCTCGGCATATTCCATCTGGAAGCCTACCCCATTGTCTTTAACAAAAATTGTGGTGTTATCTCCTGGTAGCGTGCCAATTTCTATTCTGGCTGGTTGGCGATCGCCACTAAATTTCACCGCATTGTCAATTAGGTTGGCAAACACTTGTCGTAATAAGACTGGATCGCCGTCGATTGTGGGCAAGTCACCAACGATAAATTCGATCTGACGGTTTGCTGAAGTTTGACTTTTAATTAAGTCGATCGCTGCCTCAACCAATTCTCGCACGCTTACAGAAACCTGTGCTAAAGGTTGCCGTCCGGCTCTAGACAAAGCCAATAAACCATCAATCAACTGTGTCATCCTGATGCTGCTATCTTGAATAGTCTGGATGTAACTAGCAATTTTGGGATCGGCGATCGCCGCAGTAGACTCCAAACGCTGCGCCAAAGCATCGGCAAATCCGTGAATGTGGCGGAGTGGCGCGCGTAAGTCATGAGAAACGGAATACGCAAAAGCATCTAATTCCGCGTTCGCGCACTCCAATTGAGCCGTGCGTTCCCGCACTCGTTTTTCCAGAGTTTCATTCCACTGCTTGGTTTTGACTTCGGCTTGCTTGCGTTGAGTAATATCCTCTACTAGTCCCACAATTCGATAAACTTTCCCGGCGCGATCGTGAATTGGAAAGGCGCGAGAGAGTACACAACGCACCGAACCATCGGGGCGGACGATCCGAAATTCATGATTAAACTCCTCTAACAGCTTCGTCCCCAGGGGCTTTTGCTCCAAAACGGCAATTAACGCGGCACTATCTTCAGGATGGATTCCCGCCAGGAAAGACGATGGCTGAGCGTACAAACTTTCACAAGTCCGCCCCCACATTTGTTCGTAAGCTGGATTGACATAGAGAATCTGCGTGAGTCCAGGGGTAGACATCCACAAGACTTCGCGTAAATTTTCCGCAATTTGACGAAACTGTGCTTCGCTCTGCCGCAGTTGTTCTTCTACCCGTTGGCGTTCGGTCAGATCCAGACTGCCACCAAAAATTCGCAACGGATGCCCTCGCTCGTCCCTGACGATCAGCCCGCGTTCCCAAACATGAATATACTGACCGTAGCGATCGCGCAGGCGATATTCTGCCTCAAAATCATCACTATTACCAGCCAACGCCGAGGACAAAACAGCATAGGCTGGCGGAAAATCATCAGGATGAATGCGCTCGTGCCACCATGCAGCATCATTTGGAGCTTCCTCTGGTTCGTAACCTAAGACCTTGAGTAATCCTGGAGTTCTTTCGACTGCTTGAGTTTGCAAATCCCACTCATAAATCGTGGCATTAATCGCTGCTGCTCCCATGTGGAAGCGATCGTTTGCTCGGCGTAACTCTGCTTCTACATGGCGCAATTGGTTAAATTGTCGTTCTAGAGAATCTGCTAGTTCGTTAAAAGATTGTGCTAATTGTCTAATTTCTAATGGAGCATAACGTAATTTTGAAATGCTAACTCGAAAATTACCTTGCTCAGCCAATTGACGACTTGCTTGATTCAGAAGGCGCAACCAACGCCCCAGCACAACTTCAATTCCCACCCAGACGATCGCCATTGCCACCGTTGCGGCTAGCGTCAGTACCGTACACTCAAACTGAGGAACGCGATCGGCATTGTGAATGAAAAAGAACAGATATAACGGTAAAACAGCAAGGACAACTAGAAATACTAGGTGTATATGGAGAGTGTTAAAAGATTTAGACCCGAGCATTCACAAAAGTTGAATTTAAAAACATGAAATGAATGCACTTTACAAGAGGCAAGAGGCAAGAGGCAAGTCGTAGGGGCGGGTTTAGCAAAAGAATTGACAGTTGAGGCAATAAATCTTGACTCAAAACCCGCCCGTACAGCAGTTGCAATGCACAATTAATTAATCTCTCGCCACCAGCCACCAGCCACCAGCCACTTTGTTGCTTTTGTACAGGTTTTACCCATAACATCTCTACACTGATAACTGATAACTGATAACTGATACCTGTATGGACGCACAACTGGCTCAATTATTTGTTAATGGGGTAGCTGTAGGTAGCATTATTGCTTTAGCTGCGGTAGGACTGACGCTGACTTATGGCATTCTACGGCTGGCTAACTTTGCCCACGGCGATTTTATGACTTTGGGCGCTTATTTAACTTTGCTAGCCAATACGAGCGGCATTAATATTTGGCTCTCAATGTTACTCGGTGCAATTGGCACTGTAGCAGCAATGCTGATATCTGAAAAGCTGATCTGGTCAAATATGCGATCGCGGCGTGCCACTTCCACCACGCTCATTATTATTTCGATTGGACTCGCTTTATTTCTCCGTAATGGAATTATTTTAATCTGGGGTGGTAGTAACAAAAGTTACGATATTCCTACCAGTCCAGCCAGAGAAATTTTAGGAATCAGAATTCCCCAAAATCAACTTATAGTAATGCTTTTAGCAGTTATCGTTATTTTGGCGCTGCACTATCTATTACAAAATACGAAGATTGGCAAGGCGATGCGTGCTGTTGCTGACAACCTCGACTTGGCGCGTGTATCTGGGATTGATGTCGATCGCGTCGTACTTTGGACGTGGGCGATCGCTGGCAGCCTCACGGCTTTAGGTGGTAGCATGTACGGCTTGATTACAGCCGTCAGACCGAATATGGGCTGGTTTTTAATTTTGCCGATGTTTGCTGCCACAATTTTAGGTGGAATCGGCAACCCATACGGCGCGATCGCTGCTGCTTTGGTGATTGGCGTTACCCAAGAACTCAGCACTCCTTTCCTTGGTTCTCAATACAAACAAGGTGTAGGTCTGTTCATTATGATTCTGGTGCTGTTGATACGCCCGAAAGGATTATTCAAAGGTACGATTTGATTCGGCTAGGAAGTCAGTGACCGGCGATCGCTAGTCACTAGCCACCAACTGACTAGCCGCCAGACAACTATGGATTGATAACGTGGAAGTAAATAGCAGCTACCAGAATGTTACCTGCTAGCAGGATCAAGCTAACTATCGTCCGAAAAGGAAACGGAGCGTTAGCATTAGATTTAGCAACATCTTGACCGACAGTTGGTTTAGTTGCTTGAGCAGCCATAAGCTTTTCTCCTCAAAATAAGGGCATCTACAGAAATACCAAACAGCGGTACACCTTGCCTACTTCCGTTAAAAATATTTTTGTGAAACGAGTGACTAGTGGCTGGTGACTCGTGACTAGACAAAAGCGTTGACCCACTAGCCACTAGCCACCAGCCACTTTTAAGTGATAACTGGTCACTGGTCACTGTTCCCCCGCATGGTAGGAGCTACGCACCAAAGGCGCGGAACGGACGTGGCTAAACCCTAGATCGCGAGCGATCGCGCCTAATTCCTCGAATTCTTCGGGAGTCCAGTATTTTTGGACGGGTAGGTGTTCTAAGGAGGGGCGCATGTACTGCCCAATTGTCAAGCGATCGCAGCGGATTGCTCTAAGATCTGCCATCGTTTCAACAACTTCTTCTACTGTCTCCCCATGCCCCAACATTAACCCAGATTTTGTCGGAATACTCGGGTCGATTTCTTTAACTGCTTGCAGGACTTGCAACGAGCGATCGTATTTAGCTCCTCTTCTGACCCGTCCTTGCAGTCTTTTGACAGTTTCAATGTTGTGGTTATAACAAGCTGGTTTTGCCTCTACAACCGTAGCAATTCTCTCCCTTTGCCTTACGTCTCCCGCGCCCGTACCACCCCAAAAATCAGCAGTTAATACTTCAATTTGCGTTTGAGGACTGCGATCGCGAATTGCTGTCATGGTAGCAACAAACCAACTTGCTCCTTGGTCTGCCAAATCATCCCGCGCTACAGAAGTCAAGACGACATAGTGCAATCCTAGTGACTGCACAGCCTCTGCGACCTTCTGCGGTTCTTCTGGATCGAGTGGCATGGGTGCGTGACCTTTATCCACTTGACAAAAAGCACAAGACCTAGTGCAAGTTGGACCCATCAGTAAAAAAGTGGCTGTCTTTTGGGCGTAGCATTCGCCTCGGTTCGGGCAGCGTCCCTCCTCGCAAATCGTGTGAATCTGTCGCTGCTTAATAATTCTTTGAACTGTAGATAATTCGCTTGCCTTACCAATCGGTCGGCGCAGCCATGACGGTAAAGCCTCAATTTCCGACTTGAACTCAGAACGAGAAGATAGAGTCATATATTCAGTGACCAGTGACCAGTGACCAGTGACCAACTTCCATTATTAACTACTAATCACCAATTCCCCATTACCGACTACCAATTACCAATTACCCTTTTGATAGACAATTTGCCGACCGAAAATTTACCGAACTATATCTATTTAAGGAAAATTTTGCGATCGCGCAATCAGTAAAAATTCCCTTGGAGACAAAACGCGAACAGCGTTAGGTTTAGTTCGTAGTTTTGTTGTGCAAGGTTAGCTAGAAAAGCATGTTACTGGTGTATTCCAGGTGGCTTTTACTCTCACTTACGTGTTTCAATTGAGCGAGTTCGAGATGTTGGCGATCGAGAATTTAAATTTACAGTTAACTAATATCTGCCGCACTCATTTTCTAGACTGCACAACCAGATATTCTCGCCTTTAAATCGTATTTTTCCATCTTATTCCCTTAAAATTCATTGCCGAGGAGTCAGTTGTGGCAAGTAACAAAATCGTAGTTATCGATGACAGTCGCGTAATTCGGATGCGCGTCAAAGAAATGTTGCCACCTGGCAACTTTGATGTTTTAGAAGCAAAAGATGGTTTGGAAGGACTCAACTTAATTCGTCAAGAACGACCGAACCTGATTATGCTTGATTTTTTGTTACCTAAACTCAGCGGCTGGGAGGTGTATCAGCAAATCCAACAAAATGCCGAACTCCAAAAAATTCCTTTAGTCTTAATGTCGGGACGCAAAGAAGAAGTTGTCGAGAAAATTCCAGAGCCATTCGAGTATTTTGAATTTATTCCTAAACCGTTCGAGCAAAAAGATTTAATTGGCGCAATTAAAGCGGCAATGGTGAAGTCAAAACTGCCGCGCCAAGGAGGAGCAACAGCACCAGTAGCGCCACAGGTGGCTGCAACAGCAACTGGAACCAGCACATCATCATCCGATCTGCAAGCTTTGAATGGAAAAATTGCTGCTATGCAGGCAGATATAGAACGGTTAAAACAGCAAATGGCGCAAGTCATGGCTGTGCTGGCTAGAAAATAACCTATAAGTTAGGTTTGAGCAGTTAGCTTTGACGACTGCTGAAGAAAACATACCTGGTAGCGATCGCTGCCAGGTATATTTTTTGGTCATTAGCCATTGGTTGTTATTCTCTCCTCTGCTCTCTGCTCCCTACTCCCTGTTAACTGTTAACTGACAACTGATAACTGACTCCCCAAAACTAGTAAATTGAAAAGGATGATTTTTGGACAGCTAATGGAGTTAGATGGTTTTAGCTGGGTAAGTAATTTTACTCTGTGGGGATCTACGCCTTTACTGCTAACTGCGCCAGAAGCAGAGGCAAATAGTGCTTTGGTGCTAGCAGGAGTGCTGCTAAGTTTGGTCGTCATTTACTTTGCTAGCAAAGTGGGTGGAGAAATCTCTAACCGCTTTGGTTTACCTCCAGTTTTAGGCGAACTGGTGGGTGGTGTCATTGTCGGAGTTTCTGCCTTACATCTATTGGTGTTTCCAGAAGGTGGGGCTGATGCTACGAGTTCTCTGATTATGAATTTCCTTCAAACTACCGCAGGACTAGCACCGGAGGAAGTCGCTCCCACTTATGCCGCTCAAAGCGAAGTGATTTCAGTTTTGGCTGAGTTGGGTGTGGTGATCCTGCTGTTTGAAATTGGGCTGGAATCAAATTTAAAAGAATTAATGGCAGTCGGTATCCAAGCGGCTGTGGTGGCTTGTGTAGGGGTAGCCGTGCCGTTTGGTGCAGGTACGGCAGGGTTGATGATATGGTTTGGTGTACCTGCCGTGCCTGCGATTTTTGCTGGTGCTGCCTTGACTGCAACGAGTATTGGTATTACTTCCAAAGTCTTGTCGGAACTGGGAACTCTCAACTCAAGAGAAGGTCAAATTATCTTAGGAGCCGCCGTAATTGATGATGTACTAGGTATCATCGTGCTGGCAGTGGTGGCAAGCTTGGCGAAAACTGGCGAAGTGGACGTGGGTAATGTCATTTATCTGATTATTAGTGCCACTGGTTTTTTGTTAGGGGCAATTCTACTTGGCAATGTTTTCAACAAAACCTTTGTTACAGTTGTCGATCGCCTCAAGACGCGCGGTGAATTAGTCATCCCAGCTTTTATCTTTGCTTTTGTCATGTCATACTTAGCTGCGGCAATCCATCTAGAGGCGATTTTAGGAGCATTTGCCGCTGGTTTAGTGCTAGACGAAACTGATAAGCGCAAAGAACTTCAGAAACAAGTCGTACCGATCGCGGATATGCTCGTTCCCATCTTTTTTGTCACTGTAGGGGCAAAAACCGACTTGGGAGTTCTCAATCCCGCCGTTCCCAGTAACCGCGAGGGGTTGATTATTGCTATCTTTCTGATTGCTGTGGCAATCGTCGGTAAAGTTGTCACGGGTGCTGCCGTCTTCGGACAACCTGGCATCAATCGTTTAGCGATCGGGGTAGGCATGATTCCTAGAGGCGAGGTAGGACTAGTATTTGCTGGTGTTGGTTCTGCAAGCGGCGTTCTTTCTAAACCACTAGAAGCTGCCATTATCATGATGGTGATTCTTACCACATTTTTAGCACCCCCCCTCTTGCGTTTCGTCTTTCCCCCCACCACTGCTGTAGGAGGTGAACCAGAAACTCCCGTGTAGTAAGACAAGGAGGACAGGAGGACAAGGAAGAAATTCAATTCCACAAGCCAAAATCATAAATTTCCCTCACTCCTCACTCCTCGCTCCTCACTCCTGAAATTTGTAAATTTTGATGTACTTTTATCGTTCTGTTACGGGCAAACTGCGATCGCAGCCGCAAGATGCGGTACTAAATTAAAAAACGCGATCGGATAAGGAGGGTCAAGAAACTATTAGCATTTGAAAAATTATGCATTACACTACTGAAATCTTCTGCTACTCAGTTAAATTTTTCTGAAAATCAATGGCTCAATTGAGATAAATTAATCGATCGCTTGTTGGTGTGAGCGGACTGCAATGGGAATACTTATATGAAGCGCGAATCGTCAAATTTGATGAGAAGCATTTCACATTATGTTTAAATCTAGTTTCAACCATTATTGGAGGACTCAGGTATACTCATGGTCGGCATTGGCTCGACACTGCGGGATCGGATGGAGTGAAACAGCGCCAACAGAGGAGACGTTGACAGCTGGGATGCATGCGCATAAGGAGAAAGCACCGTGAAATTATACTGGCTTTTACCCAGTACTTTAGGCATTTTTCTAATCTCGTCTCCTACTGAGGCGGCGAGTCTGAAATCGTGGCATTTTAATGCCAAACAAAATCGACTGGAAATCAAAACAGAAGGCAAAGTTCAACCCAGAGCAAAGCTGGTATTTAACCCCACGCGCCTAGTGATTGACTTGCCGGGGACAGCTCTGAAGCGAACGACAGTCAAACAGAAAGCGGGTGGAGCGTTTCGCGCTCTCCGAATTGGACAGGTTGACCAAAAAACGACGCGGATTGCGCTCGAACTCAGTCCAGAGTATAGTCTCGACCCTAACCAGGTAAAGGTTCGCGGTGCTTCTCCCAGTCATTGGTTGGTGCAATTGCCGCAGCCAGAAAAAATTGCTAGCTCGTCTCCCGCTCCTGCACCGCAGTCGTCAGATGAGTCTGCGTCCTCAGAATCTCCGCAGCCACCTGTGGAGCCACCAGCTGCGACTACGCCTCCAGAATCTCCACAGCCACCTGTGGAGCAGCCAGCTGCGACTACTGCACCTTTGACGATCGCAGCGCCAAGACCATTAGAAGCAGCGCCTTTATCCAATCCTAGTCCTGCTGTCTCTCCACCCAGGCAGTATTTACGGCGCACCAGTGGTACTACTGCGCCAGCCACGCCTACTCCATCTGTCAACGGCTTGCAAGTACAAGGCGTTCGTGCTACGGGTGATGGCTTTTTTATCCGTACTGTTGGCACTGGCAAGCTCGATGTTAATGTCGATCGCAACTCCGATGGGGACAAAGACAAAATTATTGTCGATCTCAAAGGTGCAAGTTTAGCACCTAATTTCTTGCCCCCAAGGGCATTTAGCCGTTTTGGGGTGAAAAAGATTGTCCTCAGTCAAGCTCAGTCCGAGCAGCCTATAGTCCGCCTCACGATGGAAGTCGATCGCGATAGCCCTAACTGGCGGGCAATGGTGAGTCGATTTGGCGGTCAGTTGGGCAATCAATTCGGTGGAGTCGTTTTACTTCCGAGTCGAAATCGGTATACGGATCGCGCTAGTACAGAGCGACGCAACAGAACGACAGAATTAGCCACAATTGAATCGGTGGACTTGCGGGGCGATCGCCTCTACGTCAAAGGCGATCGAACTTTAGTCTATGCCAGTGGTTGGGATCGGTCGTCTGCTGCCTACAGCATTACTATTACCAATGCCCAATTAGCTAGAACGGTACAGGGACCAACTTTAGATACCAATAGCCCAGTTTTAAGGGTGCGCTTGCGGCAGACCGATCCGCGCACGGTTACGATTCTAGTCCAGCCAGCGGCGGGAATACGAGTGGGAGAGGTCGAGCAACCCAGCCCAGAGTTTCTCTCGCTAGATTTAAAGCGCTCGTCGATGGTTCTAGTCCCGCCATCCTCTCCAACGACTAATCCTTCAATTTCCGTTCCGCCGCCAGTACCCGCAGCACCACCTCGAGCCCGCGATCGCAATGGGAAAACAATCGTTGTCATTGACCCAGGACATGGTGGTAAAGATCCAGGGGCAGTTGTAGGAGGAGTGCACGAAAAAGATATCATTCTGCCAATTAGCAATCGAGTTGCTCAGATATTGGAACAAAATGGCGTTCATGTCGTGCTGACGCGGGATAGCGACTATTTTGTAGGGCTACAAGGACGGGTAGATATCGCCGAGCGAGTAAATGCCGACTTGTTCGTCAGCATCCACGCTAATTCCTTGCCTACGCGCCCAGATATCAGCGGTTTGGAGACTTATTATTTTGATAGCGGCTACAATCTAGCCGTGACAGTTCACAATGCTATGTTGCGAAATGTTCCAAATCTTCGCGATCGCCGCGTGAGAAAGGCTAGATTTTACGTCCTACGCAAGAGTTCTATGCCAGCTGTTTTGGTAGAAACTGGGTTCATGACAGGGAAACATGACGCACCGCGTTTGAAAACGGCTGCTTATCAAAATCAACTGGCAGAAGCGATTGCTCAGGGTGTTCTTCAGTACATTAAACAACAACGTTGACACTACGGTAATGTCAGTGTTAATTATCAACTTGACGGATGGGTTTGCGTTGCTGGTTGCCGCTTTTGCTAATACCAGTTAACAAACTTACCCATAGGTTCTGTGCTAAGCATAATTAACGGGTTAAGCTCGAACTGTGTTTTATTCCTATCTTTCTATCAATAATCCTTCCGATTTTCCCAGTCGAGAACCCCAACAATCGCCAATTGGCGTATTTGATAGTGGTGTGGGTGGTCTTACTGTTTTAACTCAGCTGTATCGGCAGCTACCAAACGAATCTATTTTATACTTTGGCGATACGGCTCGCCTACCCTACGGCACGCGATCGCCAGCCGAGATCGTACAATTTACTCGCGAAATCCTCTGCTGGATGCAACAGCAGCAGGTAAAAATGGTCGTGATGGCTTGTCACACGGGTTCCGCTCTAGCTTTAGAGACGGTGCGGTGGGAATTTCCGTTTCCCATTTTGGGTGTGATTTTACCTGGAGCAAAGGCGGCGGTAAAACAAGGTAAACGCATCGGTGTAATTGCAACTCCAGCAACTGCTGCTAGCAACGCTTTTCCACAGGCAATTCAAGAAATTGATAGTACTGCTAAAGTCTGGCAAGTCGGTTGTCCCGAATTCGTGCCTCTGATCGAAGATAATCGGATCAACGAGCCATACACTAAAGAGGTAGCACGGCGCTATCTGGCTCCCTTAATTCAGCAGCAAATCGATACTCTGATCTACGGCTGTACCCACTATCCTCATTTATCACCCGTGCTGCGATCGCTTTTACCTAACAGCATCAAGCTGGTCGATCCGGCAATTCACGTTGTCAAAGCCGTAGCTTGCGAACTCGATTTACTAGGACTGCGAAATAATTTACCACCGATGCCAACTCGCTTTTGTGTCAGCGGTTGCCCCCAGCAGTTTATCCAGTCCTCCGTCCGATGGCTGGGTTATGCTCCTGTGGTGGAAAAAGTTAATTTAGAAACAGTCCTTACTCCCAGTTATCCCCTAGAACTTTTGGACTAGAGACGTTTGTAGAGACGTTACATGTAACGTCTCTACACGGTCATTGGTCGCTGGTCGCTGATAGTTGACCCAACCCTTCCTCTTTAGGAGTAGAGATGTCCCGAGTCTCGGGATTTTTTACCTGCCTTTGCGCTAACAGTAGTAAAAGGTAAACAGTCAATAAATAACCAGTTGCCAAGCAAGGAATAATCATGGGTACGTTGCCGTAAGTCATTGTGCCGCCAGCGAGTCAAGAAAGAGAAATAATGTTTAGAAAATAAGACAGCGCAAAGCATCGACCAAAAGCAGCTTTTGGCAGTTTCCACGTCGCAATAAGTTCCTACCAGTCAGTCAAACGAATGCCTCGCCAGCTGCTGGTTTCCTCACTGTTTTCCGCACACCACTAACTTAATTTCCGAGATTATCTCTCTATTCAAAACCTTTAAGCGCTAGCAGGTCTACCAAACAAAATTAACTGACTGGCACTTAAAAGTTTCGGAACGATGCCGAGGTTCTGGGTTGCGTTTGGGTATGCTCACCTAATCGACTCAGCCGATCTCGTTACCTCTTGGCAACTTGCTCGACTGTGTTGAATTTGTGAATTGGTTTAAATGCTTCAGTATCTAGGCTAACACATGAATCTAGACTTTTAGTCACTCATGTTGCCTCTAAATTGAAAATCAACGATCGGATAGAGAAATCTTGGGTAAATTTACTGAACTTGGGAAGGATGACTTTGACAAAGCGAAGTTTTTCTAAGTCTTTTTGCTTAATTGTAGCTAAGGCTACGACAATTTTTTGCAGGAGATGCATTAGGGCGATCGCGACGATTGCGAAAAATTACATTTACCAAAACTTCCCCCTTGCCGAGGCTTAGCTTAAAATGAGTACAGAATATGTAAAATTTCGTAAAAAACTATTAGAGTCAGCTCCTTCATGACATCAGCGACTTCCCTATTTTCTCCAGTTGAAGCAGACCTGCGTATACTGTCAGAGAACCTAATAGAACTAGTAGGAACTCGTCATCCCATCCTCTCCGCCGCAGCAGAGTACTTGTTTGGAGCTGGAGGAAAGCGGGTGCGACCAGCAATTGTTTTGCTGATGTCGCGGGCGACGATGCTAGATGAGGATATTACTCTCCGTCACCGCCGACTTGCGGAAATTACGGAGATGATCCATACGGCAAGTCTAGTACACGACGACGTAGTAGATGAAGCTCCAATGCGGCGCGGCGTTCCTACCGTCCATAGCTTGTTTGACAACCGGATTGCCATCTTAGCAGGCGACTTTTTATTCGCTCAGGCTTCGTGGCATTTAGCCAACTTAGACAATCTGGAAGTGGTCAAACTGCTTTCGGAAGTGATTATGAACTTCGCCACAGGCGAGATTCAGCAGGGAATGACTCGATTCGATACCGCAATGACGATTGAAGCTTACTTAGATAAAAGCTATTACAAAACAGCTTCTTTGATTGCTAATAGCTCTAAGGCTGCGGGTATACTCAGTGGCGGCTCAAAAGAAATTGTCGATCGCATGTATGGCTACGGTCGTCACTTAGGTTTAGCATTCCAAGTCGTGGACGATATTTTGGACTTTACAGGCTCGACAGAAGTGTTGGGTAAGCCAGCCGGATCGGATCTCAAAAGCGGTAATTTAACCGCACCCGCTTTGTACGCTCTGGCAGAAAAGCCTTATCTTGAAGTCTTAGTCGAACGGCGATTCGAGCAAGAAGGGGATCTAGATGAAGCTTTGGCATTAATCAAAGATAGTCAAGGCATTCAAAAAGCTAGAGAGTTAGCCTCTTACCACGCTAACCAAGCAGTAGAGTGTATCGGTTATCTTCCAGTTTCAGAGTCTCGACAAGCCTTGATTAATATGAGCGATTACGTGTTGAATCGATTGTATTAAATGGGGAGTAGAGAGTTGTAGAGACGCTACATGTAACATCTCTACAACTCTTCCTTAGTCCCTCTGCTAGCGGCTACGGCTGAAGAAAATAGCGGCGATAATGATGAAGCCTAAAAGCATCAAAGGAACCCAGAGATTGGGGAGATCTGAGCTGCTCATGTTAGAAGATTTACAAATAGCTGATAGTGGTTTGGGCAGTTGGGAACATTCTCTATGAAAATAGATAACGCCGATTGGGGTAGTAGGGAAAGACAACGGCAGGAATAAAAGAATTTCAAAACATACAATTCATCGTATCCTTGAGGCATAAGGGCTGTCGAGCTAGTAGGTCTGTGTAGAGCCACGGAACGTCTCGACTCGTCACAATGAATGAAGTATGGCAAAACAGGGGGATACGATGTCTCCAGATTTACTCATCTGGCTGCAAGAGCGAACGGCGCTATCGGTGCTATCGTCAGAAGTATTAAATGCGATCGCCCAAGTTGCTGTAGAACGAGTCATCCCCGCTAACGAGCGTTTAGTTGTAGAAGACACTGACCCAGAAGCGCTTTATATTCTGCAACAAGGTCGCTTGGAGAGTAAACACACTAATTCGACTAGTTCCGTATGGGCGACTAGTTTGCTTCCTGGGTCAGTCATTAATCTCCAAGAGTTAATCTTAGAACAGCCAGTGCAAAGAACGGTGACTGCCTTGACAGAATGTCACTTATGGGCAGTGGCAACGGCAGAATTTCAGCAGATTGTCGGACAATACCCCGAAATCTTTCAAACGATTTCGCGCCAGCTAGCGCAAGAATTAAGCCAATTAACTTCAGCACTATCATACGAACAAGAACGAGCGATCGCCCTGCGCCCGTATTTGGTTACTAAAGTCAAGCGCGGTATCATCGGTACGAGTCGTTATGCGGTGCGGCTGCGTCAAGAAATTAGAGAAGCAGCTAATAATCAAAAATCAATTCTCATTTTTGGCGAACCAGGATTAGAAAAAGATAATATCGCTACCCTAATTCATTTCAGTTCTCCTCAACGCCGTCAGCCGATTATTAAGGTTAACTGCAATTTATTGCAAACCAGCGGTGCAGATCTTTTCGGTCGTGTTGGTGGAAAGCCAGGGTTGCTGGAGTGGTTGGGTGAAGGAACGCTGGTTTTGAATAATACTCAAGAGTTGCCCGTGGAATTAGTGCCGAAAATCGCGCAATTGCTGCAAACTGGTACTTATCAACCTATCAGCCGTTCTGAAGATGCACCAGAAGTCACTCGTACGAGTAAAGCGCGGATTTTAGCAATTGCAGAACGGACTCAACCCGCGATCGCGCGTTGTATTGGACAAACAATTAAAGTACCGCCACTACGGGTACGAAAAGCCGACATTAAAGCTCTAGTAGAATATTACATCAGTTTGTACACTCGCAGCGAGGGATTAGCCAAATCGAAAATTGCCCCCGAAGCCTTGCGTCGCCTGCAATCTTATGATTTTCCTGGCAACTTGAAAGAGTTACAAAGTTTAGTCGAACGGGCGCTCGTACAGTCGGGAGAAGAAACTGAGTTAACGGAAGAAATTTTTTGGTCGGCACAAACGAAGAAAAAACAATTTCGCGTCAACGTATTAAATATTTACCCTAGTTTACGGCGATTTCTGCGCAGTTCTTGGTATCCCGACCGGATTAACTATGGCTTTACCTTGTGGTTTTTTGCCTTCATTGTCATTATCTTATTTGTTGGTCCTCAACAGCGAGATCGAAATTTCGCCTTAAATATGTTTTGGGCTTGGTGGTGGCCCCTCGTATTGTTGGGTTTTCCGTTTGTGGGTAGGTTATGGTGTGCGGTGTGTCCGTTTATGATTTACGGCGAAGTCACGCAAAAGTTATCTCAATGGTTGTTTCCAGGGCGAAAGCTGAAACAGTGGCATCGAGAACCAGCAGAAAAGTGGGGTGGATGGTTTTTATTCGGTTTATTTACCTTGATTTTTCTGTGGGAAGAACTGTGGAATCTAGAAAATACAGCCTATCTTTCTAGCTGTTTATTACTATTAATTACAGCTGGAGCCATGATTTTCTCAGCAATTTTTGAACGGCGGTTTTGGTGTCGCTATTTGTGTCCGATTGGCGGCATGAATGGTTTATTTGCTAAGTTATCGATGACAGAATTGAGAGCGCAGCAAGGAACTTGTTCGGCAGAATGTACGACGTATCAATGTTACAAGGGTGGTCCTCAAAAGGGTGAGGGCATGGAAACCAATGGTTGTCCTTTGTATTCTCATCCGGCGCAGTTGGAAGATAATCGAGATTGCGTATTGTGCATGACTTGTTTAAAAGCTTGTCCGCATCGTTCGGTTGAGTTTAATTTACGTCCGCCAGGGATTGAGTTGTGGACAACTCACATCCCTCATAGTTACGAAGTCGCATTGTTATTATTGCTATTGGGTGGAATTTTCTTACATCGCTTACCAGAAATCCAAACTAGTTTGGGTTTAAGAATTGATTTAACACAATTTTTTCCTCATTTAGGTTTATCTTTGTTGGTTTTGTTGGTTCCGACTGGGTTTGTTTTTGTGGTTTATGGTTTGATGCGATCGCTTTTTTGGATGAGGAGTTATGTCGCGCAAAGTCGCATTAGCCGCAGGCGAAGCGAAGCGTTAGGCGCAAAGGATACAAAAGATTTTTTGCGTTTTAAGCCTAAGCCGTTTGTGGAGTTGGTATATGGGTATTTACCGTTGATTTTAGGGGGAAGTTTGGCGCACTATCTGCGTTTGGGTTTGGGGGAGGCGGGACGAATTTTACCCGTGACTTTTGCGACTTTTGGTTTGAGTGGGGCGGGATTACCTGTGGTGGTGGCGCATCCAGCCGTGATTGCATTTTTACAGGGAACAACGCTGATTTTTTCTGTATTACTGACAGTGGTATTGACTCAGAAAATTGCGCGTCAACCGTTTCGGCTGTTGCTACCGCAGCATCTAGGGTCTGTAATTATTGCTGCTAGTATTTGGGCGATTGTTGTGGGGAGATAGCGCCGAAACATGGATACTCAAACGAACTCATCTTTTGAATTTTTACAACTCCAAGCAGCTTCTTTACTAATATATCAATCTGTTTTAACAGATGAGGTAGGACAGGCTTTTCTTAATTTACTACGTTCTTTACGCCAAATCGATTTATTACAGTCATTGCGACACAGCGAGGTAGATGAATTAGGATGCGTTCGCGCTTATGGAAATTATTTTAAGGCGATCGCATCTCGAAACCAATCTTGGCAAGATTATTTGATCGGTCAAATTCTGATTGATGATAACCCCTTCTCGCGCCAAGCCCAAAATACCGATTTAGCAGATTTACCACCATCTTTAATCGCCGCCGTACAGCAGGATTTGCAAGCTTTACAAAGCCTCTATCAGTATAGTAGCGAACAGTTAATTCAGTGGGTACAAGCCGCAGCTAAATTAAATGTACCTCCGGTAGCTTGGACTGATATACCTACAAAAATAGCCACAGAAATAACTGGCGATCGCACTGTTTACTACAGTATTTACCACAAATTATCACAACTCGACAACTGGGCAGATATCCTAACAGATTTAGCTGCATACTATCGTCAATATGGTACGGGTATCTTTGCTAAATATCGGGCGTTACGCTGGCAGTCAGGACAACTTATCGGTATTCCCTATGCCGATCCAGTGCAGTTACAGCAGTTGGTAGGATACGAATATCAACGGGATACTTTGAAAAAAAATACAGAATTTTTGCTAGCAGGTTATCCCGCCCTACATGTTTTACTTTACGGTAGTCGCGGTTCGGGTAAATCTTCTTTGGTAAAGGGATTGTTACATGAATATGGCGATCGCAATTTACGTTTAATTGAAGTCGCTAAATCAGATTTGGTAGCTTTACCTACAATTGTCGAGCAACTGCGGGGCGTACCGCAAAAGTTTATTATTTTTGTTGACGATCTTTCATTTGAAGAAGACGACGATGCTTTTAAAGCTTTGAAGGTTGTTTTAGAGGGGAATATAACAGCCCGTCCTCAGAATGTTGTCGTCTATGCGACTTCTAACCGCCGTCATTTGGTCAGAGAAATGTTTGGCGATCGCCCCCGTCCGAGTCAAAATGAAGAAGTCGGAGTGTGGGACACGGTACAAGAGAAACTGTCATTTAGCGATCGCTTTGGTTTAACTTTAACTTTTGAACCAGCAAATCAAGATACCTATTTACATATCGTGCGACATTTAGCAACTCTAGCCAATATAAGTATTTCCCAGGCAGATTTAGATTACCGTGCTTTACAATGGGCGACTAGACATAATGGACGTTCTGGACGCACGGCAAGGCAATTTGTAGGCTTTTTGCAAGCTGAATTGCAGTTGGGCAGTTGAAAGTAAATTTTAAAGTATTTTTACGGTCGAATAGTCGCGTTAGTAAAGCTATAAAAGCTGTAAGAATTTACAGTATTAGCAATGTCCGGTCAAGAATTAGAAGAATTTCAGCCAGAAATTATTGGGAATCGTTATGAAGTTCAGCAGCAACTCGGTAAAAAAGCAGGACGACGAACTGTATTAGCAAAGGATATTCAAACGCAAGCATTAGTCGTTGTTAAAATTCTAACTTTTGGTGATGATTTTGTTTGGGAAGATTTAAAATTATTTGAGCGAGAAGCTGAAACTCTGAAAAATTTATCTCATCCTGCCATTCCTCAATATTTAGATTATTTTGAATTAAATTCAACTGTTAGTAAAGGATTTGCTTTAGTTCAAAGTTATATTGAGGCAAAATCTTTAGAAGAACAACTGAAATCTGGGCGTAGTTTTAGCGAAACTGAAGTTCAACAGCTAGCAAAAGAAATTTTATCGATTCTTAAGTATCTGCACGCCCAAAAACCGCCTGTCATTCATCGCGACCTGAAACCGAGTAATATTCTTTTAGGCGATCGTTCTGGTAATAGCGTCGGACAAGCTTATTTAGTTGATTTTGGTTCCGTACAGACGCTAGCCAATAAAAGTATTGGTACGATGACTGTAGTAGGAACGTATGGTTATATGCCCCCAGAACAATTTAGCGGTAGGGCAAATCCTGCATCCGATCTTTATAGTTTAGGTGCAACTTTAATCTACCTTGTTACAGGACAGCATCCCGCAGATTTACCCCAGATAGATTTAAGAATTGATTTTGAATCTGTGGCAAATGTTAGCCCTAGATTTTGTCATTGGCTGAAAAGAATGACAGAACCGATTGTGAGTAAACGTTTTGCTTGTGTAGAAGAAGCACTGACGGCTTTAGAAAATATAGATAGGGCAGTTATCAACCCAATTAATAGTAAGATTAATAATTTAAGTTTGAGAAAACCTACTGGTAGTAAGATTGCACTGCACAAAAATTCCGAAACACTAGAAATTATTATTCCAGCAGCAGGTTTTTTTTCGTTTGTTCCATATATCCATCTTATTTATTTAGTTGTTATTTTTAACCTCACCAGATTTTTTCTATATATTTCAAGCTTAAACGGTCATCCTTGGATACTGGAATTACTAATTTTTGCTAGTATAGGTTACGGAATTTATTTTTTCTTACAACTGTGCTTAAGCCTATTTGGTAGAATGCATCTTCGCATCACGCATCAATTTATTGCTTTGGCTTACAAACTATTCAATATTCGGCTTTATAGTCCTTCTCAAAGCCCTACACAAAATATTTTACGGCTTGAGTGCATTAATCGTGCGTATAACCCTCATCCTTACATTGTCATTTGGGCAGGAATGCAAAAATATCAGCTTTCTAATAAAGTCTATATGACAAACTTTCCTCTATCTCCTGTAGAAATAGAGTGGTTGGCAGAAGAACTAAGCAATTGGTTAAGTTTACCAATTGTAAGAGATTAATTTTAGCTCTATAATATTCTAATTCTATAGTAGAGACGTTACATGTAACGTCTCTACACTGGAAACATTCACAAATCAATTTGGATTGCTATATCCATTTGTTTTTAAAAGCATTTAATGTACATCGATGTAGTAGGGTGGGCAATGCCCACCCGATCGGGTTATTTTCGCTAAAATACAAGAACTAAAGCTGTTATAAGTTTGTTTAGGAGGAATCAATGGGATTTTATTCACAAAGAATCCTACCTTACCTGCTTGACTGGTCGTTGTCCGATCCAACAATGGCTCAATACCGACGCGAAGTTTTAGCAAATGTGACAGGAGAAGTTTTAGAAATTGGTTTTGGAACGGGTTTAAATCTCTCTTACTATCCAGAAAGCATTGATAAATTGGTAGCAATTGATGCTAATCCTGGCGTTCATACTCTTGCTCGAAAGCGTATCCAAAAATCTCATATTACTGTAGACAATCGCATGTTGAATGGCGAAAACTTGCCAATGGCAGATAATACGTTTGATAGCGTCGTCAGTACTTGGACGTTGTGTAGTATTGCCAAAGTCGAACAAGCATTGCAAGAAATCTATCGGGTATTAAAACCAGGAGGAAAATTCTTTTTTGTAGAACACGGACTGAGTAATGAACCTCAAATTCAAGTTTGGCAAAACCGTTTGAATCCAATCCAAAAAGTTATTGGTGATGGCTGTCACTTAAATCGTAATATTAGACAACTGATAGAAAAACGATTTGATACGGTGACACTGAAAGAATTTTATGCGGAGGAAACACCCAAATTTGTTGGTTATTTATATCAAGGTGTTGCTACCAAGGGTGTTTAAATACTTAGAATTCATTGCTAACTGACTAATATGCAAATTCCTCGCCTGCATCCCGATACAGTCGAACAAGTAAAACAAAGAGCTGATGTTGTTGATATCGTCTCGGAACACGTTGTTCTGCGCAAGCGGGGGAAAGATTTTGTCGGTTTATGCCCGTTTCATGATGAGAAAACCCCTAGTTTTAGTGTCAGCCCAGGTAAGCAAATGTATTATTGCTTCGGTTGCGGGGCTGGAGGGAATGCAATTACATTTTTGATGGAATTGGGCAAGACTTCTTTCAGTGAGGTGGTACTGGATTTAGCGCGACGCTATTCCGTTCCCGTCCAAACTTTAGAACCCGAACAAAGACAAGAATTACAGCGTCAGATTTCGCTGCGAGAGCAATTATATGAAGTGATGGCTGTCGCTACGCAATTTTATCATCATGCTTTGCAGCAACACCAAGGGCAGTTAGCTTTAGATTATTTACAACAAAAACGGCAATTTGATTCCCAAACAATTCAGCAATTTAAGTTAGGATATGCGCCTGCGGGATGGGAAACTCTTT
Organism: Chroococcidiopsis sp. CCALA 051; assembly: GCF_003015105.1. Taxonomy (NCBI): domain Bacteria; kingdom Bacillati; phylum Cyanobacteriota; class Cyanophyceae; order Chroococcidiopsidales; family Chroococcidiopsidaceae; genus Chroococcidiopsis; species Chroococcidiopsis sp. CCALA 051. The sequence goes on from NZ_PYCI01000093.1 coordinate 22,198, forward strand.
ATCGTTATTTGGTAGACCAAAAACGATATCCCGTACAAATCGTAGAACAAGCAGGATTAATTCGACAACGACAATCAAAAGATGGATACTACGATTATTTTCGCGATCGCATTATTATTCCGATCTGCGATCCGCAAGGACGATTTATCGGTTTTGGAGGTAGAAGTTTAGGCGACGAACAACCGAAATATCTCAATTCTCCTGAGACGGATATTTTTAATAAGGGCAGAACTTTATTTTGTTTAGATAAGGCGAAAAATGAGATTGCCAAACAAGATCGAGTCGTTGTCGTAGAAGGATATTTCGATGCGATCGCCCTTCACGCTGCCGGAATTACTCACTCTGTCGCCTCGTTGGGAACGGCTTTGAGTATCGAACAAGTCCGAGCTTGTTTGCGTTATAGCGAATCAAAACAACTTATTCTTAATTTTGATGCCGATGCGGCAGGAACGCAAGCTACAGAAAGAGCAATAGGAGCGATCGCTAATCTTGCCTATCAAGGCGAAGTCAATTTACGAATTCTCAATTTACCAGACGGCAAAGATGCAGATGAATATCTCCACACTCATAGTCCAGAACATTACCGCGAACTTTTACAAAACGCTCCTTTATGGTTAGATTGGCAGATTCAACAGCTAGTAGCCAACCGAGATTTAAAGCAAGCACCGGAAGCACAACAAATTACGGTAAGTATGGTGAAGTTGTTACAACAAATAAGCGACAGCAATCAACGTCAGCACTATATCCATCGCTGTGCTGAAATTTTAAGTTTAGGTGATGCCAGACTCGTACCGTTGTGGATTGAAAATTTATTAGATCGAGTTGCGCCAAATAGTTATCGCAAACCAGCACCACCGAGAAAACAGCAGCAAGCTAGCAATTCTAACTTACCTGTAGCAGGCGATCGCGCTTTACTAGAGCAGGCAGAAGCAATTTTGTTGCGAATTTACCTACACCATCCTGAATACCGTCAAATCGTCACCGAAGCCCTACAAGAAAGAGATTTGCAGTTCGATCTACCCCACCACACTTTTCTCTGGCAACAGATTTTGGCAAATGTAGAGACGTTACACGTAACATCTGCCCAATCATCAGATTTAATTTCTCGGCTACAAGTAGAGTGTATGGAGTATGAAGGTGAAACAAAGGCGATCGCCCGTTTATTTCACCTCGATGAAAAGACACAAATCGAACTCTCGCGTTTTGCCCAGGTGATTCAAGCCGCTACAGCTTGCATGGAACGAGTGCAGTGCGAAAAACGCTACCGTCAATTTCTTCAATTGTGGGAACAAACCGACGAAGTAACTGCACCAGAACAATCTCAGTCATATTTTGAGTCGTTACGGCAAGCCCAGCAACGGCTGTTGGAATTGGACAAACAGCGACAGTTTACGCTGGCAGATTTGATCTAGGTGGGTGATGCCCACCCTACATTTAACTGATGGTAATTCAGGTAAGGGCGCACAGCTGTGCGCCCCTACAGAACGTGTGGCATCAGTTGTCAGATCCGTTTGAATAACCACGTTCTCGCGAGGGCAGGTTTATGAATACCCTCATTAAGAATTAAATATTGTTGGTAAACCCGCTCCTACAACCAATTTTTGACTTTCGACTTTTGACTTTTGACTTTGCTTAATGTTTCAACACGATCCGATACCGTGCCTTGCCACTACGTAGGTGTTCCAATGCCTCGTTCACTTGGTCAAAACTGAAGGTTTCAATTATGGGTTCGATCTGATGGCGGGTGGCGAAGTCGAGCATTTGGGTGACAGTAGCCGGACTACCCAAGGGACTGCCGGAGATCGATCGCTGAGCCATAATTAAGGGAAAAATTTCCGTAGAAATAGGGTTAGGAACCACACCCACAAAATGCAATCGTCCTTTAGGACGCAAACAAGCAATATAGGTACTCCAGTCTAAATCGGCATTGACAGTAGAAAGAATCAAGTCAAAAGAGCCTTCCACCGATTTAAGTGCATTTGGATCGCGGGAGTTGATGAAGTGGTTAGCACCCATTTCCCTTGCTTCTGGTTCCTTATCGGCGCTGCTGGAAAAGGCACTGACATCGCAGCCCCAAGCATGAAGAAATCTCAATGCCATGTGTCCCAAGCCGCCAATACCAATGACTCCAACGCGATCGGTAGGCTTAACATCAAATTGGACGATCGGGTTAAAAACCGTAATTCCGCCACAAAATAAGGGTCCGGCTGACACTGGCTGCATGGCATCGGGTAGGGGAGCAACCCAAGCTTCATGGGCGCGCACCTTGTCAGCAAAACCACCATAGCGACCGACAATTGTACCTTCTGCGGTGGCACAAAGGTTGTGATTGCCAGACATACACCACTCGCAAGTCATGCACGATCGCGAATACCATCCCAATCCGACCCGCTGTCCGACTTGGAGTTTTTTTACGGCACTGCCAACATCCGCAATCTTGCCTACAACTTCGTGTCCTGGGACAAAGGGATATTGTGTCATGCCCCAGTCATTATGGAGCATACTCAAGTCGCTATGGCAAATCCCGCAGTATTCTACGTCAATCTCTACATCTTCGCTACCGAGCGGTTTTGGATCGTACTCGAAAGGCTTGAGTTCTCCACCTTTTTCTAAAGCTGCGTAGGCACGAATCATCTATTAGTCCTCGTGAAATGACACGACAAGCTTCATCGTAAAAGATTGCGATAAAGATTGCGATCGCTTACGGACAGAATAGAGTCTCCCGGGTAGCGCGTCCTGTAGTCGGGTTAACACCTTTAGCAACTTGACACAATTTATCTTGCACGTCGCGGCGCATCAAAACATCTGTGAAATCGGCTCCGTCGATGACTGCACCATCAAATTTGGTATTTGCCGCAAATGCGCCTTCTAAAATAGCATCCTTTAAATTGGCTCTCGTTAATCGTGCCGAGTCTAGAGTGGCGCTTGCCAAATTCGCCCCCTCAAAATTTGCCGAATCTAAATTAGCAGCAAACAAACTAACTCCTTCTAAATTAGAGTGACTGAAGTTGCTACTACGCAAATTGGCGTGGCTGAAGCTAGAGTCCGTCAAGTCGCGCCCAGAGAAATCTGTCTCAATCAAACTTTCTTTGTTGTAATCCAGCGCTACAGCAGGGGGAACAATAGCAAGAAGTACTGAAAATGCGATCGCACCCCACAGTACAACAGCGAATATAGATTTCCAAATTCGATTTCCTAGCCCAGAATTCATAATCTTTCAGCTCATGGCAAACCATCCTGCCTTTCATTATCCCGACATTGGCGTACTTGGAGAAGATCTCGTCGCTCGGTGGCTGCAATCTTCCGGTTGGGAAATCCTGCACCGTCGTTGGCGCTGTCCTTGGGGAGAGTTGGATTTGATTGCGAAGTTGGATGTACGTGAGAGGGACAAGGGGGACAAGGGAGACAAGGAGGACAAGGAGGACAAGGGGGACAAGGGGGACACGATCGCGCACCACCCATTCCCGACTCCCAACTCCCGACTCCCGACTCCCCTCTTAGCCTTTATTGAAGTCAAAACCCGCAAGCAAAATAACTGGGATGCAGGTGGTTTGTTGGCGATTACACCGCAAAAACAAATACGGCTTTGGCAAGCTGCGGAGTACTTTTTGAGTGTCTCTCCAAATTTAGCTACCTACCAATGCCGCTTTGATGTGGCGCTAGTCCAACATCGTAAATTATCGTTGGCTCGATTGAGACAGGCATCGCCTACACTTGACATTTCCCCTGACTTATCGTCTCTGTCAGTGCAGTTAGGACAAGCAGTTATAGTCGCTGGTTATCAACTCGTGCTACAAGATTACTTATCCGCTGCTTTTGATTGATGCGATCGCCCTATCTCAATTTCAGGCTTCAATTTCAGCCTGCAATTCTGTTGCTGCCGATTTAAGCCAAAGTTTCGGGACAATAACCCAATCCCTTGACAAATTGTTGCCGAAATGTCTCGATTTCTTCCCGTTCTGGGTTGCCGTGAGAGACAATTGCGACTTGATAGCGGCGCATCACGTCTACCGGAGATTGTCCGGCTTCCAAACTCCATAACGCCATTCTGACGCGGATCGGTGCTTCGTAGGGAATTCCCAGTTCATTTAAAAAAGCGCGGAAATCACCATCTTGTTGAGAGTTGAGAGGAGATTTCATTTTCACCTTCACAACCCAGCCATCAATTTGATGAATTACGGTAATGAAACTCAAGGGCATCTGGGGTCTGCCATGCAAATGTTCAACGATCCTCAATGTGAGGCTGGCGTTGGCAAGATAGTAAAGGTATTCCATATCCTTGCTGGGGAAACAAGCTATTCCTACATTTATATTTTTGCGAATTGACCGCGACGATACTAGCGTCAAACACCCACTCCACCTGGGTAGATTCACCCAAATACCCATGCGATCGCATCAACTCAAAATCTTACTTAAAATCCGTTAGAATACCGAACGTCACTCTCACAAAAAATGCATATCAATCAATTTAAAGATGCACTGTCTGCATTGAATTCCGTAAAAACACCTAATTTTGACTTGACATCTTCTGCTAAATCTGAATTAGACTACTCTTTATCGAGTTATGATTACGAATTACCAGCAGAACGGATCGCTCAAAATCCAGTTTCTCCCAGAGATAGTTCTCGCCTGTTAGTAGTAAATCTCGATAGTCACGCCCATCAAATTTTTCGTGATTTACCAGAATTTCTTCAAAAAGACGATTTGCTGGTTATGAACGATACGCGGGTAATTCCCGCCCGTCTCTACGGACAAAAACCTAGCGGTGCAGCTGTGGAAGTCTTGTTATTGGAAGAATGCCAGCCGAATGTATGGTTAGCTTTAGTCAAACCAGGGAGACGTTTAGCACCTGGGGCGAAGATTGTATTTTTTGAGCGGGAGGATAAAGGAGACAAGGGGGACAAGGGGGACAAG
>NZ_PYCI01000094.1:0-26329 GCF_003015105.1 Chroococcidiopsis sp. CCALA 051
GTCTACGCTACAGTCATCAAGATACCTTTTGAGCAAGTTTTATTTAATAGTTTTATCTTAGTTCTAGACAAAACCCGAACAAAACGCAGACTAAATCGGGTGCTATTACAATTGCTTGATATGTTAAGAAAAAAGATTACAGCAGGCTTGTCAGCAGAGGTAGTCATTCACTTTCATCTGGCAATTCCTAAAAGAAGTTAAAGAGGTAGATCTCAGCTTTGAAGCGCAACATAAGATCGAAAAAATGTGAGGATCGATCGCAAGATCTGCAATTTTTGCATTGTTATGATGCCAAAAATAGATTGCAATTGGTAAAAGAGGAGTAGGGAGATTAAGTATTACTCGATCGCGAGAAAACTGCTAACAAAGCGCAAAGATTTGCGATCGCGCGAGAGGAAGAATTTAGCTGTTGTGTTAACGGAGAAGTCATGAAAATAGCGGTGGCAAAAGAAATCGAAGTTGGAGAGCGTCGGGTCGCTCTAGTACCAGATGTCGTTGCCCGATTGGTAAAACAAGGTGTAGAGGTGTGGGTAGAAGCGGGAGCTGGCGATCGCGCTTTCTTCTCGGATGCAGCCTACGAAGCCGCAGGAGCCAAAATCGTTAGCGATCCGGGATATCTGTGGTGGGAAGCAGACGTGTTGCTGAAAGTAGGAGTCCCCCAAGAACGCGAAGATGGACGCTCGGAAGTGGAAATGTTGCGGGAAGGAGCTGTATTAATTAGTTTCCTCAATCCCTTGGGAGAACCTGCGATCGCCAAGCGGCTAGCAGAACGGCGAATTTCAGCCTTTAGCATGGAGATGATCCCCCGCACGACTAGAGCGCAGAGCATGGATGCTTTGTCTTCTCAAGCCTCGATCGCGGGTTACAAAGCAGTGCTAATTGGAGCGGCAGCTTTACCCAAGTACTTTCCCATGTTAACAACAGCCGCAGGGACAATCGCCCCAGCCAAAGTATTCATAATTGGTGCGGGAGTAGCAGGATTACAGGCGATCGCCACTGCAAGACGACTGGGAGCAGTTGTAGAAGCTTTTGATATTCGTCCGGCGGTGAAAGAAGAAGTCCAAAGCTTGGGAGCCAAGTTTGTTGAAGTGCAGTTAGAAGAAGAAACTGTAGCTGCTGGCGGCTATGCAAAGGAAGTTTCGGAAATAGCAAAACAGCGCACTCAACAAGCGATCGCGGAACACGTCAAGCTATCAGATGTAGTTATTACCACCGCACAAGTCCCTGGTAGAAAAGCACCGATCCTCGTGACAGAAGAAATGGTAGCGCAGATGAAGCCAGGTTCGGTAGTTGTCGATTTAGCCGCAGAACAAGGTGGGAACTGTGCTTGCACGGAGCCAGGAAAAGACGTACAGCGCAATGGTGTTACCATCATCGGCACGATCGATCTCCCCTCATCCGTACCCATCCACGCCAGCCAGTTGTATGCCAAAAACCTGCTGTCACTGGTGCAGTTGATGATTAATAAAGAAGATAAAAGCCTTCAGCTCAACTTTGAAGACGACATCATCGAAGCAGCTTGTATTACCCACGCTGGAGAAATTCGCAATTCACGGGTAAAGGAAGCCTTGGCAACACTAGTGGGGATTGGTAATGGGTAAAACAAAAGTCAAAAGTTAAAAGTCAAAAGTCAAAAATAATTCCGACTCCCACTCTCCCGACTCCCGACTACCAAAAGGAGGATTAATTCATGACAGAAGCTTTAATTGCCGCTTTATTTGTGTTTGTTTTGGCATCATTTGCAGGATTTGAGGTGATTAATAAAGTCCCGCCGACACTGCACACGCCTTTGATGTCTGGTTCTAACGCAATTTCAGGGATTGCGGTTATCGGTGCTTTGCTGGTTTCTGGTCCTCAAGAATCAAATTTATCAGTGATTTTGGGCTTGATTGCCGTGATTTTAGCCACAATTAACGTTGTCGGTGGTTTTTTAGTCACCGATCGCATGTTGCAAATGTTTAAGAAAAAAGAGGTGAAAGCGTGAGCGATTTTCTGCCAACTGGGATTCAGCTAACTTATTTAGTCGCTGCCTCTTTATTTATTATTGGTTTGAAAAAACTGAGTTCGCCTGCAACAGCGCGTAACGGTAATCTGTTGGCGGCGATCGGGATGCTACTGGCGATCGTGGCAACGCTGCTCGATCGCCAGGTGTTGAACTATCAAATGATTGTAGTGGCTTTGGCGATCGGTTCGGCAATAGGTGCGATCGGGGCTTACAAAGTCCAAATGACTGAAATGCCTCAAATGGTAGGCTTGCTCAACGGTTTAGGCGGTGCTGCTTCTGCTCTAGTAGCAGTTGCCGAGTTTTGGCGACTGTTGGGAACTGCCGAACCAGTGTCGCTCGATGCTAATATCTCCATGCTGCTCGATGTCTTTATTGGTGGCATCACCTTTACGGGTAGTATGCTGGCTTTTGCCAAACTGCAAGGACTGATCGGTGGTTCGCCAATTACGTTTCCGTTGCAGCAACCAATCAACGCGCTGCTGCTCGTTAGCTACATTGCGGGTAGCGGCTTTTTATTAGTCGATCCCACCAATCTACCTATATTTCTGGGATTAGTCGCTGTTTCCCTGGTTCTAGGGGTGATGTTTGTCATCCCCATCGGTGGTGGCGATATGCCTGTGGTGATTTCGCTGTTGAACTCCTTTTCTGGTTTAGCAGCAGGTGCGGCTGGTTTCGTGGTGATGAACAACGTGCTGATCATCTCTGGTGCATTGGTAGGCGCTTCGGGATTGATCCTGACGGAGATCATGTGTAAAGCGATGAACCGCTCCCTGATTAGCGTCTTATTTGGTGCTTTTGGTGGCGGTGGCTCGGCTAGTGGTGCTGGTGGTGCAGCCGCAGGCGATCAAGCTACCCGTTCTGTAGATGCTGAAGAAGCCGCAATGATGTTGGGTTATGCTCGTTCTGTAGTGATCGTTCCTGGTTATGGAATGGCAGTAGCTCAAGCACAGCACACCGTTCGGGAACTGGCGGATCAGTTGGATAGATTGGGTGTAGAAGTTAAATATGCCATTCATCCTGTAGCGGGACGGATGCCGGGACACATGAACGTGTTGTTAGCAGAAGCAAACGTGCCGTACACTCAGTTGTACGACATGGACGATATCAATCCCCAGTTCGATCAAACTGATGTGGCTTTGGTAATTGGTGCAAACGATGTGGTCAACCCTGCTGCACGGCACGATACCGCGAGTCCGATTTATGGAATGCCGATTTTAGAAGTAGATAGAGCAAAGCATACAATCGTGATTAAGCGAGGCATGAGTACGGGTTTTGCAGGGGTAGACAATGAGTTATTCTACAAAGACAAAACCATGATGTTTTTTGGTAGTGCTAAAGATGCCGTAGCGAAGTTAGTATCGGAAGTGAAGCATCTGTAGGAATTTGAAATTTTGGTTCTTGCGCAGCTGAAGGCAAATTTCATCATCATTGGTTTCATGTAGGGGCGCACACCTGTGCGCCCCTACTACATAATATTGCGCCCCTACGTGTTGTGTTTGGATAAATTCATGGGGAATGGAACTAATTTTCGTCAGCGAGTTTTAGTCTGTCAAAACCGTACTTGTCGCAAGCAAGGTGCGCGTAAGGTGCTAGCAGCATTTCAAGCGCAGTTAGTTCCTGGGGTGGAAATTGAGAGTAGTAGTTGTTTGGGACAATGCGGTATGGGACCAATGGTATTAGTTTTGCCAGAAGAGGTTTGGTATTGCGGGGTACGTGCTGATGAAGTTTTGGCGATCGCCCAACGCCACCTTAGAGAGGGGAAACCCGTCACTACTATGCTGTACAAGAAGTTTCATCATTAGCAGTTAATCCCATCAGAAGTTAATCCCATGCATCAACTCCCCGATCGCAAACCCGTCAGCGTTTGGAATTATAAGCCTTGGTGGTGTCAGCCTTGGTCAATTTTCCTTACAGGTGTAACGCTCATCAGCGGTAGTTGGTTTTTACTCAAAACTTGGTGGCTGACGATTCTTGTTGCCATACCCGTACTCACTTGGATGACTTTTTTTCTCTTCATTTATCCCAGGTTAGTCATACAAAATGGTATTTTGGACGCATTGCCACCCAACGATGAATAGACTGCGATCGCGGTGGCAAGCGATCGAACAAAAACACTGACACTGCGTCAAGTTAGCATGGGAGCAATCTTGCCATCCCTGGCAAACTGTATATGGAACAAACGCATCTGGATTGGTTAATCGAGCTGATCGAGCGGGAATTACTGCCTGGACTACAGATTAACAGCATCGAACCCCATAACCCTGTAGTCGTCAGCAAAGTTCCTTCCCCTTGGCAATTACTAGGAATGGGGAATTATGCCGCAGTGTTCTATCACCCCAGCCAGCCAGATCGAGTCGTGAAAGTTTATGCACCCAATCGTCCGGGTTGGACAGAGGAAGTAGAAGTTTACCACCGTTTGGGTTCCCATCCTGCTTTTTCTGAATGTTTATATGCTGAGGAAGGCTGGTTAGTTCTGAAGCGGTTGTATGGCATGACTCTATACGACTGTATGCACCAGGGAATACCAATTCCAAAGCAAGTCATTAAAGACATCGACGCAGCTTTAGACTACGCCCGTAAGCGCAAACTGCATCCCCACGATGTCCACGGTCGGAATATTATGATGTGGGAAGACAGGGGATTTGTAGTCGATGTTTCTGATTTCTTGCATGAAGAGGCTTGCTCGGCATGGCAAGATTTGAAGAAAGCTTACTACTGGTTATATCTGCCAATTCTTTATCCACTACGGTTGCGAATGCCTTATTTTATTTTAAATATTGTCCGCAAGTCTTACCGTTTGTATCGTCGTTCAGTTGGTAATTGGTAGTTGGTAGTTGGTAGTTGGTGATTCGAGTACTTTAAATAACAGCTCTAAACTATGTCAAGTCCTCTCCGGCGCTTAAAATTTTTACCGTGGCGATCGCTATTCCTACTTTCTATCCTTGTAACGCTGATTGTTGTCGTTATAGATTTCTTTTTTATTGTCGGCTCTGACTTATCGCCAGCATTAGCACGGATCGTCGGCTTAATGTATGGTGGCAGTTTAGGTGTCATAGTACAATTTGCTGGCGTTGTCGGTGTTGGAGCATTAGCAGTTTACCTGCTAGAAAAATTTTTCACCCATATAACTGTTAACACTGGTGTGTTGTGGGCTTTGGTGTTGTGTTTGACTCTCTGCTTGTTAGTCAGATCGTTTCTACCTATTCCCGAAAGATTAGTCAGTATATACAACAACGAAATGCAGTTGATTGCTATTGTCATTGGAGTATTTTGGAAAGGTCGTCCTTATTGGCGATAGGACTTGAAGATTTGAGATTGTAGATTATGTAGAGACGTTACATGTAACGCCTCTACATGTAATATCCCTATATTGGGAGGGAAAGTAGTGAAGGTAGGATTTCTCGGGACTGGGTTGATGGGATTGCCGATGGCACAAAGGTTGTTAGCTGCCAATATAGAGCTGGTTGCCTACAATCGTACCCCAGAAAAATTAGCTTCGCTCAAATCGGCTGGCGTGGCGATCGCAACTCGTCCAGATGAGGTTTTAGCTGCCTGCGAGTGTATTATTTTGATGTTGACCGATGCTAATGCTATTCGAGATGTCCTGCTATCTCCAACAGTGCAGCAACACTTGGCGGGACGTACTATCATCCAAATGGGAACTATTACCCCCACCGATAGCAAAGAAATTCAACAAGAAGTAGTTGCTGCTGGGGGAGATTATCTCGAAGCACCCGTGTTAGGAAGTATTCCCGAAGCAAAAGCCGGAAAATTAATTGTGATGGTAGGAAGTTCGCCAGCACAGTTTCAGCAGTGGTTAAGTTTGCTGCAAAACTTTGGTTCCGAACCGTTGTATATCGGTGATGTCGGGAGTGCAGCGGCTGTGAAACTAGCACTCAATCAACTAATAGCCTCTCTCACGAGTGCCTTTGCCTTAAGCCTCAGTTTAATCGAGCGTCAGGGAATAGACCTAGAGGTTTTCATGCAAATCCTTCGTCAAAGCGCCCTTTACGCACCCACATTTGATAAAAAATTACAAAGAATGCTCGATCGCAACTACGACAATCCCAATTTTCCCACCAAGCATTTACTCAAAGATACAAATTTATTTATTTCCGAAGCGCGATCTCAAGGACTTAACGTAAACCATCTAGAAGGAGTCCGGCAAATACTAGAAATTGCGATCGATCGAGGCTTAGCCGATACAGATTATTCTGCCTTATATGAGGCGATCGCGCCTTCAGATAATTCATAATTAGACTCCACTTGAATCTGACACATCCACGTCATATTTGTCAGTCATACTAGACCCTAATGCGATCGCAAAATTATCCGCTAGTACCTTACGCTTGTCGGAGGCTAGAGAAATGCTGAAAACGAAAATGATGCGGATGATAATCACGGCTTGTTGTGTAGCAATCTTCATGGCTACTTGGACAAGCACGGCAATAGCGCACCACGGATGGAGCGAATACGATAACAGCAAAACGCTCAATCTGTCAGGAAAAATTCAAGCAATAGGCTACGATAACCCACATGTTGTCTTACAACTGCAAACCAAAGAGCAGTTATGGGAAGCCGTCCTTGCACCACCCTCGCGACTGCAAAACCGAGGACTACCACCAAAGCAATTGCAGGTTGGAGAAACGGTTAACGTCGTAGGCTATCCTCACCGTAGTGAGAAAAATGAGATGCGAGCAGAGCAGATTATAGTCGGCGACAAAACTATACCGCTGCGCTAAACAGTATGCTTGAGCATCAAAGCTGGTTGACTTGGCTGCAAGAGAGTGCCTTGTCTGCGGCAATGCGACAGTGGGCGTGGCTCTATCCAATTGTCGAAACTTGGCACATTATCAGTTTTGCCATTCTAGTGGGAGCGATCGCCATGTTCGACCTGCGGTTGCTCGGCTTTTCCCGCCATTTGCTAGTGACTGACATGGCAGGGCATCTTTTACCCTGGACTTACATCGGTTTTGGCTCCGCCCTCTTGACAGGTTTCCTCTTATTTGCATCTGACGCGGAAGCGATCGCGGCTAATCCTGCCTTTCGTTTGAAACTAGGGGCGATCGCCCTTGCTGGTGTTAATGCAGCTATGTTTCACCTATACTACTCCAGGTCAATTCAGCGGTGGAATCGAGGTATTCGAGCGCCAGTCGGGGTGAGAGCGATCGCGATCTTCTCCCTCTTGCTCTGGGCTGTGGCGCTCGTTTGCGGTCGTCTGATTGCTTATATTTGATTCGTCATTGGTCATTGGTCATTTGTTGACTGACAACTGGTCACTGGTCACTGGTCGCTGATTACTGCTCCCTGTGATTAGGCAACCAAACAGTAAAAATAGAACCCTTACCTAAAGTCGATTCAACTTCAATCCGACCTTGGTGGAGTTCGACGAGTTGTTTGGTTAAGGCTAAACCCAGTCCCGTCCCATCGTAATGACGCTGGTAAGGAGAATCGAGTTGTTGGAATTTTTCAAAAATCAGAGGTAAATGTTCTTCAGCAATGCCAATTCCCGTATCTTCTACTTGAATTACGGCAAAGTCGTTTTCGCTCCAAATCCTTAAAATTGCCTCTCCTCCTTCGGGAGTAAATTTAATCGCGTTACTGAGTAGATTCCATAAGATTTGACTAACTCGTTGGGGATCGGCAAACAGCCGATAGTCGGGAGAGATTTTGAGATCGAGCATGACATTAACTGCTTGGCGCGTTGCTCGATCGCTCAGCGATCGCAAGCTAGCTTCCGCTAGTTGCGCTAAAGCAAATTCGCTTAAATTTAAAACTGCCTTGCCTGACTCGAACTGCGTCAGTTCTAAAATGTCGTTGATGAGTGCTAGAAGATGTTCGCCACTATCGTGAATTGTTTGTAGGAACTGACGTTGGCGCTGACTCATTTCTCCTAAGGGCCAACGTAGTAAGGTAGATGACATCCCGATGACACTAGTGAGGGGAGTGCGTAATTCATGGCTCATCGTAGCCAAAAATTCACTTTTAGCGCGGCTAGCTGCTTGAGCTGCAAGTAGAGCATCATGCAATGCTTGTGTCCGCTCGATCACTCTTTGTTCTAGGGTTTGTTTTTCCAGCTTCAACGATCGCATTAACTCTTCTTGATAGATCGCGATCGCCAGTTGTTCCGCTATTCGCCGCAGTAAATTTTTCTCATTTTCCTGCCAAGAGCGCGGTTCGTAGCATTGGTGTGCGATGAGTAAACCCCAAAGTTGTTGCTGAAATACAATTGGAGCGATTAGCTTGGCTCGTACTTGAATTTTCTGCAAAAAGGCAAGCAAGCAAGACGATAAAACATAAGCTTTGTCAACATCTGCGATCGCCAGCGTAAAACCTTGGCGATATTTCTCCCAACACCCAGAAGCGGGAACGAAGCAATTTTCTTCTCGATAATTGAGTACGGAATCAATTGACGCGCTAGCACGGGCTTCGTAGATGACACAGCCGTGAGTGGAGAATTCGGAATTCGGAATAACGCTTCGCTTCGCCTTCGGCTGACGGAATTCGGAATTGAAGATTCCCTGCTCCCTGATAACTGGTAACTGCTCCCCGATCGCTGATTCTTGTTGCTCGAATTGATAAACTACTAGGCGATCGACTTGCAAAAACTCTCGTACTCGTTCTACTACATTTGAGATGATGATCGGTAATTCCAAGCTTTGACGGATCTGAGTCGTCACTTGGTTGAGCAAACGCTCGTGGGCAATTTGTTGGTGCAAAGCCTCTTCTACAGGTTGGCAGACCGAAACAAAAGGGTAAATCGACTCATGTGCGTCATTTTGGTGCGAGCTTGGGGCTAGCACGGATAGCAACATTAACGTAAATTTCCCTTGAAGGGTAGCGTTGTTGGGTTGAATGACTTGGCTATATCGAGCTAGAGTAGCGCGGGCAAGAGAATTGTCTTCTAAGCAGCCGTTGAGATGTTGCAAAAATTGGGCGATCGCTGCTGGCTCAAATGTTAATTCGACGTTGAGTAATTCGGAGTTTCGCTCTTGCAGTGTAACGTAAGCTTCTGTACCAAGTTCCGAATTGACTGAGTTTAAAATTATTGACTCTTTGAGTGTAAGTTCTTCTTGCTGTCTCCTATCTCCTGTCTCCTGTCTTCTTTCTGCTACTAGCAAAGCGCTAAATTGTTGTGACACGACTAATGTAAACATATCTGTTGCTTCAGGTCGTGTCGGAATTGAAACCAGTGCTTCTTCTGTAACTATCAAAGCCTCATTTCCCAATTCTTGAGCCATCTGTTGAAGAAGTTGCCCTAATTGCTGAAAAATTGTCAGGGGCAAAAGTTGATGGAAGCTCAAGTCCTGAGAACTAGACATTTTCGCAGATTGAGATAGATAAGATTTGGATGATAGGCTAAGAAAGTTTTCCCATGCAGCTTAACCACTAGTCTAAGCCGAACAGAGAGTTATATGCATCGTATCAGTACCACCCCTGGAGATTGGAATCCTCAAATTGATGGTGTCGTTTTGTTTGCCCAAACTCCAGCTCCTTTGGTATTGCTTACTGCTACCGATACCGATATTCAGACTTTGGCAGCAGCAGCGACTAAATTACCGATGGGCTTTCCTACTTTTCGAGTTGCTAATTTGCTGCAATTACAGCAACAGATTGTTATAGATACTTATGCAGAAGACGTTTTAGAAAAAGCTCAAGTTATTATACTACGGCTTTTGGGGGGACGATCGTATTGGTCTTATGGTTTAGAAGTGGTGCGGGAAACAGCACGGCGGACTGGTGCAGCACTGATAGTTATCCCAGGAGATGACGCGATCGACCCCGATTTAATCGCACATTCGACTGTTCCGTTAGCAGTGGGAGATCGACTGTGGCGATACTTTCTAGAAGGTGGAGTAGAAAATGCCGTCAATGCGCTGCTATTCACTGCCGATTTCTGCCTTCATACTTCATACAATCCTCAACCTCCGCAGGTGGTTCCGCGTGTGGGGCTATATGGGTGGAAGGGAGTCGGAGACAAAATTCAAAATTCAAAATTCAAAATTCAAAATGGGGACAAGGGGGACAAGGGAGCTAGTAGTGAGCAACCAATTACCAATTACCAATTACCAACTACCAATTACCAACTACCAATTACCAACTACCAATTATCAAAAATTGGCATTCTGTTCTACCGCGCTCACTATTTAGCAGGTAATACGGGTGTAATTGACGATCTTTGTCAAGCATTAGTAGCTAGAAATCTATTACCAGTACCAGTTTTCGTTTCTTCGCTGCGCGATCCACAAGTGCAAGCAGATGTCCTATCTTACTTCCAGCCTAAAGATGAGGCAAAAATTCAAGTCTTATTAAATACAACGAGTTTTTCTCTGACACGTATTTTTCCGACTCCCGAACGCCAGTTCGCAAGAGCGGGGGAAAATGAGCAAGCGACTGGCTCCTCCCGACTCCCGACTGCCGCTAACTTGTGGCAACAACTAGATATACCAATACTGCAAGTTATTTTTAGTAGCAGTTCAATTTCAACCTGGGAGACAAGTTCTCAAGGGCTATCGCCACGGGATATCGGCATGAATGTGGCACTACCAGAAGTGGATGGGCGCATTATTAGCCGTGCTGTGTCGTTTAAAGCAGTACAGAGCTGGAATACAGCTCTAGAGACGAATGTAGTCGTTTACGAGTCGGTGCGCGATCGCCTTGAATTTGTTGCTGAACTAACTCAGCATTGGGTGCAGCTGCGTTCTCGTCCGCCAGCAGCACGCAAAATCGCTCTCATTTTGGCAAACTACCCCAATCGTGACGGACGTTTGGCAAACGGAGTTGGATTAGATACTCCTGCTAGTTGTATAGAAATTCTCAAATCTTTACAACAAGCGGGATATCAAGTAGAAAATCTACCGCAAACTGGAGACGAACTGATCCAACGCCTGACATCTGGAGTCACAAACGATCCTGATAGTCAGTGGCGATCGCTGTCACAGCAATTGAGTTGGCAAGAGTATCAACAATATTTTGCCACCCTGCCTGAAGCAGTGCAGCAGGAGATTGTTAATCGGTGGGGGAAAGGGAGCAGGGAGCAGGGAGCAGAGAGCAGGGAAGAAGCAACAACCAATGACCAATTACCAATTCCAGGCATTCAACTCGGTAACGTCTTCGTGGGGATTCAAGCAGCACGGGGATACGATCGCGATCCGGCATTAAATTACCACGCGCCTGACTTAGAACCACCGCATACTTATTTGGCTTTTTACTATTGGATTCGACAGCATTTTGACGCTGATGCGATCGTACACGTAGGCAAGCACGGTAATTTGGAATGGCTCCCAGGTAAAAGTGTGGCGCTATCAAGTCAGTGTTATCCTGAAATTGCTTTGGGTGCTATGCCCCATTTCTACCCGTTTATCGTCAACGATCCTGGGGAAGGTTCGCAAGCAAAACGCCGCGCTCAAGCAGTGATTATCGACCATTTAACGCCTCCCATGACGCGGGCAGAACTCTACGGTTCGCTGCACCAATTAGAAAGTTTAGTTGACGAGTATTACGAAGCTCAAAGTCTAGATCCGACTCGATTGCCAGCTATTAGCGATCGCATTTGGCAATTAATCGTTCAGGAAAATTTACACTTAGACTTAGGCATGGATCGAGAGTCAGGAGTCGTAGGGGCGAGTTTTGTTGAAGATCCTTGTGAAAAACAAACAGTTCTGCAATTAAACCCGCCCGTACAGGAGTCGGAGAAAAGAGCTGGGGGAGCTGAGGAAGAAAAAACCCAATTACCAACTACCAATTACCCATTACCAACTACCAATTACCCATTACCAATTAACCAACTCGACGGTTATTTATGCGAACTCAAAGAAGCTCAAATTCGCGATGGTTTGCATATATTTGGACAATGCCCGCAAGGAGAACAATTACGAGATTTAATTGTAGCGATCGCCCGTCAACCTAATTCCTTCCAAGTAGGAATTACCCGCGCAATTGCTCAAGCCTGGGAATTAGATTTCGATCCCCTCACGACAGATTTCAGCACTCAACTTTCAGAGACAAGCGCTCGAATTTTATCAGCAAAAACTCAAACACCCTGTCATATAATCGGCGATGCGATCGAAGTGTTAGAACAGTATGCGGTTGAGTCGGTGGAAGTATTGATTGGGGAATCGGGAGTCGGGAGTCGGGAGTCGGAGAAAAGAGCTGCTCTTGAGCTGGGGAGGCTCTCGGGAGCTGAGGGAGAAAAAACCCAATTACCAATTACCAACTACCAATTACCAACTACCAATTACCCATTACCAATTACCAATACCTTAAATTGGATTCGCGATCGCCTCTTACCCGCTTTAGCACAAACTCCACAGGAAATTACCAATTTATTACGTGGTTTAGATGGGCGATACGTTCCTAGTGGTGCATCGGGTGCGCCGACGAGAGGTCGTCCAGAAGTATTACCAACGGGAAAAAATTTTTACTCGGTGGATATCCGCGCCATTCCGACAGAAACAGCTTGGGACATCGGACGTAAAGCAGCTGAAGCTTTAATCGAACGCTACACGCAGGAAAACGGAGAATATCCCAAAACTCTTGGTTTGTCGATTTGGGGAACTTCTACTATGCGGACTGGGGGAGATGACATTGCTGAGGCATTGGCTTTGTTGGGAGTGCGTCCGGTATGGGATGGGGTTTCTCGGCGGGTGGTAGATTTTGAAATTGTGCCTCTATCGGTGTTGGCGCGTCCGCGCGTGGATGTGACTTTAAGAATTTCTGGTTTTTTCCGCGATGCTTTTCCTAATTTAATCGATTTGTTTGATAGTGCCGTTATTGCCGTGTCGCAGTTGGACGAACCAGCAGAGCAAAATCCGCTTGCTGCCAAAGTGAAACACGAAACCCAGTTTTGGTACTCAGCGGGATTGACACCCGAACAGGCAAAAGAGCGATCGCTTTACCGTGTTTTTGGTTCTAAACCAGGGGCTTATGGAGCTGGGTTACAAGGATTAATTGAAGCGCAAAATTGGACGGGCGATCGCGATTTAGCTCATGCTTATATCAATTGGAGTTGCTACGCTTATTCCCGTAATTCAGAAGGACGCGCCGCCCCAGAAGCGTTCGAGCAACGTTTGGGTGAAATGCAAATTGTCTTGCACAACCAAGACAATCGCGAACACGATCTGCTCGATTCTGACGATTACTATCAATTTCAAGGTGGTTTAACTGTTGCCGTGCGCGCCGTTCGCGGTCAAAATCCTCAGACATATTTTGGTGACAATTCTATTCCGGCAAACCCTCGCATTCGTGATTTAAAAGAAGAAATTGCCAAGGTATATCGATCCCGCGTCGTTAATCCGAAATGGATTTCTGGGGTGATGCGTCACGGTTATAAAGGGGCTTTTGAAATGGCAGCAACAGTAGATTATTTATTTGCCTACGATGCTACAGCTCATTGCGTTGAAGATTATATGTATCAAGGCATTGCCGAAGCTTATTTATTCGATCCAGCCGTCCAAGACTTCGTGCAGCAAAAAAATCCTTGGGCATTGCGAGATATGGCAGAAAGGTTAATTGAAGCCAAGCAGCGAGGATTGTGGCAAGTGACACCAGAAATTATAGATAAGTTACGAGCGATCGCCCATCAAGCAGAAGGAGCGATCGAAGAAAAGTCTTAGGGCAATACAGTTCAGTTAACAGCGATCGCTCCTCGAAGATCCAAACTTACCCTCCTTTTTAAGGAGGGAATCATAGTCTCCCTTTTTAATAGCAATTCTCGATTGTGTAGATGACATTTGTAGGGGCGCACAGCTGTGCGCCCCTACCAGATGTGTATTGTATCCAATTGAAAATTGCTATAAGGGGGTTGGGGGGATCGTTTTATCTGAACCTGTATTGAATTCTATTCGCCCAGCTATTCACTTGATGTTTGACACTAGTTTTTTTATCGTCTTTTTCATCGTCCGTAACGGATCGATCTGTATTGCCCAAATAACACTGGATAAGGCTTGGGATTTTTGCCCCATCCGATAGGACATTAGGGCGTGATCGTAGACAAAATTCGCAAACATCTGCGGATGAGCGCGAAAAATTGCCTGATGCTTGTCAATCAAACGTTGAAAACTTTCCTGACGCAATTTTGTATTGCGGGACACTCGCGCCCCCGGATGCTCGTAAAGTTGATAGGTAACGATCGGTAAACCCAAGATCGAACAGACGGGATTCAGCCGCAAAAAAAGCTCGGTATGGACGCGGGAACGAAACGTTTCATCCCAGCCTCCTATCTGTAAAATTACATCCCGTTCCACCACTAAAGTTTGTTTGGTGTTGTAAGATTTGCCTGGTTCCAAAACTTCTAGAGCAAAATGACAGCCACGGGGACGACTAGGAGGCGGAAGGCGAGTTTCTAGAGTTTTCCCTGCATCATCTACCACATCGATCCCAGAAATAACGCCGACAGGTGGAGGTAAAGTCGCTTTAGCGATCGCCTCTAAGGATACAGCTGCCATTTGGGGTAAAAGACAGTCATCGTCATCTAAATAGGTAATCCAGCGCCCTTGCGCCGCCTCTGTACCTACATTCCGCGCCCCCGCACCCCCGCGAGGAGTAGATAGACGAATGATTCGCAAACGCGGATCTGCTGGTAAATCCACCGCTTGAGTCGAAGCATCGTCAACGACAATCACTTCGAGATCTGTCATGGTTTGCGATAAAGCACTTTGTACTGCACGCGGTAATAATTGCGGGCGATCGCGTGTCGGTA
The DNA here is from genome assembly GCF_003015105.1 of Chroococcidiopsis sp. CCALA 051. Lineage (NCBI taxonomy): Bacteria > Bacillati > Cyanobacteriota > Cyanophyceae > Chroococcidiopsidales > Chroococcidiopsidaceae > Chroococcidiopsis > Chroococcidiopsis sp. CCALA 051. The sequence continues at coordinate 14,706 of NZ_PYCI01000094.1, forward strand.
TGATAATACTGAGTTTTGGCATCTTAGTTTGTAGAAAAAATCAATGCTTCCATCCATTCCCAAGAAATAAAAACTCGTTCTCCCTCTTTGTAGGGGCTAGTTCCGCGTCGTCGCAGTTCCATGACATGAAAATTGAGTCCGATCGCCTGAACTAAATAACTCGTAGCATAACCGAGATATTGACTTTGAATAATTGTGGCTGCATGACCAATATTGGCGTGATTTAGGCAAATATTTTCTGGACGCACGACTAATCGTACTGCATTACCAGGAGAAATCGCTGCGGTCGTTCCTTCAACTACTGTTCCTTCAACTACTGCTGTCTCGCCAATTTGCACTCTTCCCCGATTACCATCTACGCTTAACAACATGCCATCGAGAAAATTTGCCCGTCCGATAAATTCAGCCACGTATAAATCGGCAGGCTGTTCGTAGACTTCTAAAGGCGTGCCGACTTGTAATAGCTTGCCAGATTTCAAAATTGCTATGCGATCGCTCAAAGCTAGGGCTTCTTCTTGGTCGTGGGTGATATAAATAAAACTAATTCCCGTCTGACGTTGGAGTTGTTTCAATTCCTGCCGCAGTTCCATCCGAATTTTGGCATCCAAAGCTGAAAGCGGTTCGTCTAAAAGCAACACGTCAGGGCGATCGACAATTGCCCGTGCTAAAGCTACCCGTTGTTTTTGTCCGCCGGAAAGTTGAGCAGGTAGCCTCTGCGCCATTTCTGCGAGTTGGACGAGTTTCAAAGCTTCCGTAACTCGTCGGCTAATTTCTGCCACAGGCGATCGCTTTGCCTGCAAAGCATAACCCACATTCTCAAATACCGATAGGTGGGGAAACAAGGCGTAGTCCTGAAACACCGTATGGACGTTACGTTTATAGGCAGGCAGACGACTCACATCTTTGCCCCCAATGTAAATACAGCCAGTATCGGGGGTTTCAAAACCGCCAATCAGCCGCAATAAAGTTGTTTTTCCCGAACCAGAAGCCCCCAGCAGCGTGAAAAATTCTCCTTGCTGCACTTCGAGACTGACAGACTGCACGGCTTGGACTTTGCCGTAAATCTTACTGACGTTTTCTAAAGCAACTTGGATCACGATTCAGTAAGTCAAAAGTGAAAAGTCAAAAGTCAAAATTGTAAAACTCACTGGATTTGAACATGGAGTTGGGATTTGTGTTTCAAAAATATTACTCTATCAATGAGTTGGTAGCTGGAATGGCAATAACAGAGACAATTCTTTCGTTGTCCTTAATGTCGCGGAGGCGATCGCCCGTACCTTCTTTGCCCCACTTGCCTATTTTATCTACAGGTAGGCGCACGATCCGTTGATTGCTGGTGAGCAAAGCGACCTCACTTATTGTTGCCGATACAATTCCTGCCAGCCGATCCGATTTGCTGCTAAAAGCTAAAGCTTGAGTTGGAATATCGCCGCGATTGCCTTGACGCAATACATGGGCGGGTATTCGCTTCGCATATCCTTCTTGGGTGACAAGTAACAAATTAGTTTTGAGATCGTCTATTGCGACTCCGCCAACCATTTCTTCTTGTTTTCGCAGCCGCAAGCCTTGCATTCCCATTGCCGTGCGTCCTAAAATTGGCAATTGCTCGTCATCTATGCCAAATCTCAACAGCCTACCTCCCGCTGAAGCGAGGATCAAAAATTGTCCTGGTTCGATCGGTTGCACGCCTAACAAGCGGTCTTCATCCTTGAACTTCACCACTGTCAAACCGCGATTGGTCAGATTTTGTAACTCCGATGCAGCTAAGCGCTTCACTCGTCCTAATTGAGTCATGAACAGCGCTTGGATGTTTTCTGTTTCTGCGGGTAATAGCAGTTGAGTCACAATACTTTCCGTACCGTTAGCAGCCGATCCTGGCAGCAAACCAATCAATGGCGTACCCCGTAGCGATCGCCCGCTACTAGGAGGAATATCGCCCACCTGCAACGGGTAAACCTTTCCACCACTGGTAAACACGACTAAATTCTCATCTGTCTTAGCGGTTGTGGTTTGAATCACAAAGTCATTTTCCATCAAACTGTTGTCTGACTTCGGCTTCCTTCCTGGCTTATTACCATTAACAGCTAACCTTCTGACATACCCTTTTTGGGTAAACTCTAAAGCAACCTCTTCAGAATTCGGAATTCGGAATTCGGAATTCGGAATTGATGAGCTTTTCTTGCTCTGTTCTTCTGCTTCTTGAGTGCCAATGCGGGTTCGGCGAGAGTCGGCGAATTTACGTTTGAGCGATCGCAAATCTTTTTTCAATGCTTTCAATAACTCGTGGCGATCGCTTAACAACCGTCGCAAAGTTTGAATTTGTTCGCTGAGAGATTCAAATTCAGTTTGCAGGTTCTTTTGCTCCAAACCTGTAAGGCGACGCATGGGCATTGCTAAGATTGCATCGGCTTGGGCTTCGCTCAATTGCAACTCATTTTGCAGGGTGATTTTAGCCGTACTACCATCGCTTGCCTGCCGCAAAATTGTAATGACTTCATCCAAATGGGATAAAGCTGTCAGCAACCCTTCTACCAAATGCGCGCGACTTTCGGCGCGATTCAAGTCGTGAGTGTAGCGCCGAATCAGAGTTTGTTCGCGGAAATTTAAAAATTCCTGTAATAACTGTCTTAAGGAAAGTTGACGCGGTTGTTGATCTACTAAAGCGAGGAAAATTGCCCCAAAATTTGTTTGCAGGGAAGTGTGATGGTACAACTGGCGCAAAACAACCTGCGGATCGGCATCTCGTTTGAGTTCTATCACTACCCGCATCCCTTGGCGATCGCTTTCATCTCGCAAGTCGCCAATGCCCTCAATCCTACCCTGATTAACTAATTCCGCGACTTTTTCGATCCAACCTGCTTTATTAACTTGGTAGGGTAATTCTGTCACGACAATTGCCGTCGTGCGACGCAATCGCTTGACTCCAGTTTGAATTTCTTCAATTTGAGCAATTCCTCGGATAGTAATGCTACCCCGTCCTGTGGTGTAAGCTTCACGAATCCCCGCACTGCCAATAATCTCACCCCCGGTGGGAAAGTCGGGTCCAGGGATTAACTCAAATAGCTTGTCGTCCGATAATTCTGGTTGGTCGATCAGGGTCACTAAACCATCGATAATTTCTCCCAAATTGTGGGGAGGAATATTTGTCGCCATCCCTACAGCAATTCCCGATGCACCGTTGAGCAACAAAAACGGTAGTTGGGCTGGTAGTACGACTGGTTCTTGTTGGGAATTGTCGAAGTTACCGATAAAATTAACTGTTTCTTCGCCAATTTCAGTCAGCATCGCCTCGTTACCAACTGGTGCGAGGCGAGTCTCGGTGTAACGCATTGCTGCTGGTGGGTCGTTATCTACCGAACCGAAGTTACCGTGTCCTGCCAGCAAGGGATAGCGGCTGGAAAAGTCTTGTACGAGACGGACTAAAGCATCGTATACCGCTTGGTCGCCGTGGGGATGGTATTTACCGAGTACGTCGCCTACCACCCTGGCGCATTTACGATAAGGGCGATCGGGAGTTAATCCCAGTTCGTGCATCGCATATAAAATTCGTCTGTGAACTGGTTTTAAGCCATCACGTACGTCTGGTAATGCCCGCCCTACAATTACGCTCATGGCATATTCCAGATAAGACCGTTGCATTTCTGTATGCAGGGCTGTGGGAATCACCTGTCCCGCTGGGAGAAGGTTTAATTGTTTTGCCATGAGTGATGTTTCCTACTTGATAACGACAAACGCCAAAAATTTAATAGTATCTTTACAAAGCTTACCCTCAGCATCCTAATTTATTTGCTTACAAAAAGATACTAATAGTAGCCGATGAGTAATTCCCAGTATTATTCTGGATTAGCGACGATCGCGCTTAGATTTCAATCTACCCACTCCTGTTTTTTCGCTTTAAGTATGCAATTCTACTAAAGGAAAATTTTATTCGTACCTTAACAACAGCCAGAGAATGCTGTCATAGCTTACGTCCGCTGTCAATTTAATATGCAATCTCCTGTAACAAAGTTATGATGAAAACCGTTTTGATTGTAGAGGATGACCCTATAAATGCTCGCGTTTTTGCCAAAATTTTGACAAAACGTGGTGGCTTAGAGACAAAGCATACGGAAAATGTAGAAGAGGTCATGGAGATTGCGACATCTGGACAAGTCGATATTATTTTGATGGATGTTTCTCTTTCGCGCAGCGTTTATCAGGGTAAAGCCGTGGATGGGATCAAGATTACCCAAATGCTAAAGTCAAATCCGCAAACTGCTAAGTTACCAATTATCCTCGTCACAGCCCACGTCATGGAAGGCGATCGCGAAAACTTCCTGCGCCAAAGCGGTGCAGACGGTTACATTTCAAAACCAGTCGTGGATCACCAGCAGTTTGTCGAACAAATTTGGGCGATGCTGCCGAAAGAGTAGGGAGTAGGAAGCAGGGAGCAGGGAGTGAGTTGCAGTCCTTGAACTCTCTGTTTTTTATCTTAATACAGATGTACTAATTCAGGATGTGAAAACAAACCGCGAAGGCGCTGGGCGATCGCGGTGGTGAAGAAAGGAAAAGGTGTGCTTTCGTTACAACAGGTTAAATTGTGAAAGCGAGTGGCTACTACTCAGGAGTCACTAATCACTGGTCACTGGTCACTGGTAACTGGTCACTGACATTAGCACTTCTCTAGCAGCGGCTAAAGTCTGCTCTACATCCGCATCGGTGTGAGCTAAAGAGGTAAAGCCAGCTTCAAATTGAGAAGGCGCGAGATAGATTCCTCGCTCTAACATCCCGCGATAGAAACGGCTGAATTTGATTAAATCTGCCTTTTTAGCGTCTTCGTAATTATGTACTGGTCCTTCGGTAAAGAAGAAACCAAACATCCCGCTAATTTGCCCGCCACAAGCGGCATGTCCTGTTTCTTTGGCAACTTGCAGCATTCCATCAGCTAACTTTTTCGTGATGCGATCGAGCGCTTCGTATGTCCCAGGCTTTTGCAGCAATTCCAAAGTTTTAATCCCTGCTGTCATTGCTAGGGGATTACCAGAAAGCGTTCCAGCTTGATAGACAGGACCTGCTGGGGCAATCATAGACATGATATCTTTGCGTCCGCCGTAAGCACCTACAGGTAAACCGCCACCGATAATTTTACCCAGCGTAGTTAAGTCAGGGGTGATGCCAAATCTCTCTTGAGCGCCACCGTAGGCAATCCGAAAGCCTGTCATGACTTCATCAAACACGAGCAACGCACCGCGATCGCGGGTAATTTCTCGCAATCCTTCCAAAAAGCCTGCGTCGGGAGAAATAAAGCCAGCATTACCGACAACTGGCTCTAAAATGACACCAGCAATTTCATCGGGATTTTCTTCAAATAATGCTTTGACCGTTTCTAGATCGTTGTAAGGCGCAGTCAGAGTGTTGCTTGTAGCAGATTTAGGCACTCCAGGAGAATCCGGTAAGCCGAGGGTAGCAACCCCAGAACCAGCTTTCACCAGAAACATATCGGCATGACCGTGATAGCAGCCTTCAAACTTGATAATCTTATCTCGTCCTGTGAAAGCTCGCATCAAGCGCAGGACTGCCATACAAGCTTCCGTACCGGAGTTGACGAAGCGTACCATTTCAATGCTAGGGACGGCATCAATTACCATCTCCGCTAGCACGTTCTCCAAAACAGAAGGCGCACCGAAGCTCGTACCTTTTTCTAAGGCGGCGTGTAAAGCAGCGATCACCTCTGGATGAGCGTGTCCGCAAATGGCGGGACCCCAAGTCCCGACATAATCGATGTATTTATTGCCATCGACATCCCAAATATATGCCCCCTCAACGCGATCGAATACGATCGGCTGTCCGCCTACAGATTTAAAAGCTCGGACTGGAGAACTAACGCCCCCGGGCATGAGTTTCTGAGCAGCGGCAAAAATCTCTTCTGATTTGGTGGTTTTAATGCTGGTATTAACCAAGGTTCTCTCCTAAGTTGAATATTAAAACTCTGTCTTTTGGGGTTTGTGGGTTCAATTCAAAACACCTAAGGTAATAAATTACACGATAAAAAAAGAATAAAATTATGTTATACCGAACCAATCAAGATTTACCTGCGGAAATCCGCGATCGCTTACCTGAAGCAGCACAAGATTTATATCGAGCTGCTTACAATTCAACCATTCAATGGTATGGAGAAACAGCACAAGCTCATAAAGCAGCTCTAACTGCCGTAAAGATCTATTCTGCCAGAAATTTAGTCACAAGTGTTTAATCATTCAGTGGTGAGTGGTGCGTGGTGGGTGAAACACTCTAACTCCCAACTCTTCCAGTCAGCGATCGCTGCTGGCTGAGAACTGACAATCAACAACTGATAATAGATCGGCAGTGGTATCTTGAATTGAGTATGCCACTGTCGATCGTGTCAGGGTTTTTATATGTCCTCCAATCCAGAATTAAATTCTTTTGCTCAAGCTATTCCGCTGGACAAAATTCGCTATGACGAACGCGGATTAGTACCAGCCATCGTCCAGGACTATTTAGACGGTACGGTGTTGATGTTGGCGTGGATGAATCGCGAGTCGTTGCAAAAAACTTTGGAGACTGGCGAGACTTGGTTCTGGAGTCGTTCCCGTACAGAACTATGGCATAAAGGAGCGACATCGGGACACATCCAAAAAGTGCGATCGCTCCGTTACGATTGCGATAGCGATGCAATTCTCATCAGTGCCGAACAAATCGGTGATATTGCTTGCCATACAGGGGAACGGAGTTGTTTTCACCGCCAAGACAGACAGATTGTTCCACCACCAGCAGACACTCTGTCTCAATTATTTGCCATCATTAGCGATCGCCGCGATCGTCCTCAAGAAGGTTCTTACACTTGCAAGCTTTTAGCAGGGGGAGACAATAAAATTTTAAAGAAAATTGGCGAGGAGTCGGCTGAGGTGGTGATGGCATTTAAAGACGACGAACCAGATGCGATCGCGGGGGAAGTAGCAGATTTGCTATACCATACTTTAGTCGCCCTAGCACATCACCACGTTGATTTGAAAGACGTTTACCGCAAACTCCAACAGCGCCGCCGCTAATCAGTTACCAGTTACCAGTTACCAGTTACCAGTGAAGTTCAATTTACGACTTTCCAATTACCAATTACCAATTACCAATTACCATTTACCAACACCCCACACCCTGTTCGTTGATTAAGCAGTTTTCCACATTCCCATTCTCGTTCTTGCCGCAGTGACAAAAGCGTGAAAGATCCGATATTGGGATGAATCTTGAATAGACATTTCAGGATGCCATTGTAGCGCGATCGCCCAAGGATGATTTCCGTGTTCTAAAGCTTCGATGACTCCATCCGGTGCTTTTGCCGCAATCCGCCACTCAGAGGGAATAGTACCAACTGCTTGATGATGCCAAGAAACGACAGGTACTTCTAACGTACCGACAATTTGGGCTAGGTGAGTATCTGGAGCAATTTTTACAGTATGCTCAGTTGAAAGCGCTTGGTCAGCTCGATGGGCTATAACTTCGCCAAACTCATCGGGTAAGTGAGGAATCAGGCTACCACCAGTAGCTACCACTAGTATTTCTAAGCCGCGACAAATACCCAAAATTGGTATTTCAGTAGCCAAAGCCAATTGCGCTAGAGAAATTTCCGAGCGATCGCGTTCTGGGTCGATATTGTAAATCGTAGGATGACACACCCCATTATACATGTCGGGATCGATATCACCTCCACCAGAGAAAACTAAACCATCTAACTGAGCAAACACGGCGGCTAGGTTAGGTTCTCCTGCTGGAATCAGTATTGGTACGCCTCCTACTGAGCGTACTGCTTCTACATAAAATTTAGATAGAGAGAAATTGCCTGTAAGCATCTGTCCCGATGTGGTGATGCCAATTAGAGGCGGTTGAAACTTCATCTTGTGTTTTAGTTTAAGTGCGATCGCGGCATTTTGCTATTCTGCCATCCCTTTTGCTATTTTGCCCGATCGCAGCGAGTAGGTTGGTAACGCTGCCTACTTCTACTGCTAACTCTAAATACTTTCCCATTCGTCGCGACTAATACCTGCTTCAGCTAAAATCTGAGCCAGCAACCCTTTACTAATGTCACCTCTATGAGGGTTAGGTATTCGTAAGCGCAGGGTTCCTTTTATCATGAATTGGTGTTTTTTGCCTGAATAAGGTCCATCAAAACCTAAAGCACGTAAGCAGGTAATTAAGTCTTTGCGGCTAATTGGTCCAAAAAGAGGCATCAAGCAGCTTCCTTTTTAAAAGAAAGATCGATATCATCTAGCACGGGAAGCTGATGTCCAAGCTGTAACCCCAAAAGAATCCAGCCTTCTAAAACCTCTTGTAGCTCGTCTCGGCAAGCTTCCAGCGTTTCTGCATTTGCCCACACACCTTGACAATCAGGAATTCTACCGTAAAAAGTTCCATCTTCTAGCAACTCATATGTTGCTTGATGCATTGCAACTTCAATATATTTTGTTAGCATTTGTCTTACTCAAACAATGTATCTAAATCTCGGTAGCCACTAACCACTTGCTCAACCTCAATCATGTTTATAGACAGCTTAGCTGTAGGGTGGGCAATGCCCACCATGCAAACAATTAAAACTCAGCACTCAATGGCGCACGCGGGAAGGGAATGACATCGCGAATATTGCCCATACCCGTCATAAACTGGACTAACCTTTCAAACCCCAAACCAAAACCAGCATGAGGCACAGTACCATAACGGCGCAAGTCTAAATACCACCACAAATCGTCAGGATTGATATCTTGAGCTTGCATCCGTTTTTCTAAAACTTCTAACCGTTCTTCCCGTTGAGAGCCACCAATAATTTCGCCAATCTTAGGCGCGAGAACGTCCATAGCACGAACGGTTTTATCGTCATCGTTTACCCGCATATAAAAGGCTTTAATCTGCTTGGGATAATCGGTAACGATAACTGGCTTTTTAAATAACTCTTCTGCTAAGTAACGTTCGTGTTCTGATTGTAAATCCAATCCCCACTCAACCGGATATTCAAAGGTTTTTGTGGCTTTTTCTAACTGCGCGATCGCCTCTGTATAAGTAATTCGTTCAAATTGGTTGTTGATAATATTATCAGCCGTTGCCAACACAGAATCATCAATTCGCTGATTGAAAAATTCCATATCTTCTGGACAAGTTTCCAAAACATATTTGAAAATATGCTTTAAAAACGCTTCTGCTAAATCCATATTTCCCACTAAATCGCAAAAAGCCATTTCTGGCTCCACCATCCAAAATTCTGCTAAATGTCGAGATGTATTAGAATTTTCTGCCCGAAATGTAGGACCAAATGTGTAGACGTTGCTAAACGCCATCGCCATGACTTCAGCTTCTAATTGTCCGCTGACAGTTAAAAAAGCTTGTCCGCCAAAAAAATCTTGGCTGTAATCGATTTTGCCGTTTTCAGTCTGCGGAATCTTTTTCAGATCCAAACTCGTAACTGTAAATAGTTCCCCCGCGCCTTCGCAATCGTTACGGGTAATCACAGGGGTGTGAACCCACAAGAAACTCCGTTCTTGAAAGAACTGATGGATTGCCGTCGCACAGGCGTTACGGACGCGAAAAACTGCCCCTAACGAATTGGTACGCGATCGCAAATGTCCGATTGTCCGCAAAAATTCAAATGAGTGGCGTTTTTTCTGCAATGGGTATGTTTCGGGATCGGCATCACCGAACACTTTTACGGTTTCGGCTTGCAATTCAATTCTTTGCCCTTTACCTTGCGAAGGCACTAGCACCCCGCTAATTTCCACCGAAGCGCCTGTATTAATCTGCTTCAGAGTTGCTTCGTAGTCTGGCATTTCCGCCTTCAGTACCGCTTGCAAACTTGCCAGGGACGATCCATCGTTCACTTCTACAAACGCAAACCCTTTTAAATCGCGTTTGGTGCGTACCCAACCCTGAACTGTCACAGACTCATCTGATTGTCCGTTGCGTAAAATTTCAATAATGCGTCGCTTCATAAAAGGGAGTAGGGAGTAGGGAGTAGGGAGTAGGGAGTAGGGAGTAGTGGGTAGTCAATCGTTTTAACCGTTCATTTTTGACTTTTGACTTGCCGATTACCCATTACCAATTACCCATTACCCAGTACATGACTTTAATATCCAGCCTACAATAACTCCTAACCCACCGAAGCGGACAGCTTGCCAGAAAGGGGCTTTCAGGCTTCCCCAAGAAAATAATTGGCTTTCGAGGTTGACTTCTATGGTTTCTAGTTGTGCTTGAATTTGCTTTAGTTCTGCCTTTAACTGTACTTTTGAGTGTGGCGATCGCGATCGCTCGATGTCTCGCTTAACCTGTTTTAATTGCTGCTGGAGTTCTGCTTGCTGCTGTTTGTCTTGTTTTACTTGAGCGTAGCGTTGTTTCAGGCTGACAAGCGATCGCTCAACTTCGGCGATCGAGTTTTCCAACTCATCCTCTGATGGTGCAGGTGATTCTGATGGCTGTGGCGGTTGCATCGATATTTGTTAGATTAGCGATCGAAACTAATATGCCCACCAGTATGCTTCAACCTACCAAGTTGGATCGAAAATCATCGTTAAGCGAATTTAGCACGCAGGAACTAGCCCAAGCTTTGCTGGAAAGGTTGTCGATCTCGCCTGATGAGTGGCACAAGCTTAAGTCTAATCGTAAAGCCAGAGCCAACGAACAAGCAGCGGCGGCGATCGTCTTTTTACTTAAAGACCAACCAGAAGAAGCATTACCAAGGTTACAACAGGCAGTTGGCTGGTTAGACCGTTCAATTTCAGCCCCACCATGTCCTACACACGGACATAATCAGTGAACAGTTATCAGTTATCAGCGATCGGTTAATTCCGACTCTCGCCTCCCTAATTAAGCAAGGGTAAACGGAAACGGCTACCCATCTGCTTACCAAGTCTCAGTTCTGTTCCAGCTGCGTTCCAAATTACGCGATCGAATATTTTGTATAAAATACAAGTACCGCGACCGTTCTCCGATTCTACTGAGGGCAAATATGCTTCTGGATCTGGGTTGCAATCGCACGGACGGTCAAAACCACAGCCCTGATCGGAAATGATCCACCAATAATGGTCGTCCGTGTAAGAAAATCGGACGATGACAACCTTACCGGGATCTAGCTTGTTCCCGTGTTTAGCTGCATTAACTAGTGCTTCCTGCAAACCCAGGCGTAGTTCTGCTTGTAACCGACACGGTACTTCTGCTAGGAGTAAATCGAGGATAGAACACAAATAGAGCGTAGAGGCAAAGCTAATCGTACTCCAGTTACGCCCAACTGGACGCGATGAGATAGTAATCACTACAAAAAACTCCGTAGCTTCCGGCTATTAATGACACGAACTTGCTGAGCGACAAACATAACGAATTAACAAACGCTAGGTACGATTTACTTCGTTTGTGTGCATTCAAAGCAAACGTTGCTGACGTGCAATAGCTGAAAGAACTACTGCGAAGCTGTAAAAAACTTGTGCGTACGATCTGCGATCGCCACTCCATATAGACAACCAATCGAGCGAATCCAGCCTTTCTTCCTCAACAGCATATAGCCCCTTGGATATCTGCCAACCTTCAAAAACAACAGCCAACCTTATATATGCGTTATATATGCGTTGACTGTATTCTGTCTCTTATACACATCT